>CAZFLF010000141.1:0-10142 GCA_964519825.1 uncultured Pirellulaceae bacterium
AGAAGAGCGAAGCCGGTGGAGAATGTCAGACTGCGGATCAGCAAAGCCAACATGAGAGCGTGCCGAACCGGCCGCCGGAATCCTGCCCCAAACCGCTTGCCCCTTGCGATTGGTATTCCTTCGGTAGTACTCGGGCATTATCGACATCCCTAGCGCGCCGACTGCAACCCGCTCGAGCATCACGGGATAATCAGTACTACCGCTTCCGTGCCGCAGATCTCCAAAGGGGCGTATGCCGAAGGACGCGGTCATGCCGCTTGCGATGGTCCCTGACCGATCATCTTTACCGCGGTTGTGGCGGGGGCGCTGCGCGGCGATCGGCTGATCCGATCTCGTCGGGGTGCCTGGCCGGCAGCGTGAAAAAGAAGGTACTCCCTTCACCCGGTTCGGATTCCACCCAAATTCGACCGCCATGGCGCAATACAATTTTTCTGCAAATCGTCAGGCCCAGCCCCGTTCCGCGGTATCGCTTCCCTTCCAACCGTTCCCCCGCTTCAAAGATTCGCTCGACGTATTGAGGCTCAATTCCAATTCCGTTATCGCGCACGGAAAACAGCCATTCGTCGCCACGTCGTTCTGCGCTGACGTGCACTCGGACCGGTTCGGGACGGCGGAACTTGATCGCGTTACCAATTAAGTTTTGCAGCAGTCGCACTACCTCCATTTGGACCGCCATCACCGTTGGCAATCGATCCGCCGTAAGAGTTGCCACACTCTCTTCGAGCGCCGCGTGCAGATTGCTAGCCGCTGTGGTAAACGCTTGTTGGCAGTCGGTGGGAGCGACTTGGCCACTTCGTCCGACCTGCGAATAGGTATAGAGGTCCGTAATCAGGCGATCCATCCTTTGGACGCCGTCGACGACCCGATCGACCAGTTTGCAGCCCTCAGGATCGTCCCCGTAGCGGCGAGCGAGTTCTTGACTATATCCGGCAATTGTGCGCAGCGGTTCACGAAGGTCATGGGCCGCCAAAGAGGCAAACTCGTCCAAATCGGCATTGGACCGCGCCAGTTCCTTGGCCGTTTCCGCCAGTACCTCTGCGATCCGCCGCTCTTTTTCTCGTTCCTCACGCTGTTTCGCCTCGGCGAGCTTTCTTTCATATTCGATCCGTTCTTTTTCGCGAAGCAGCTCTGCTTGTCGTCGGACCTGCAGCGACTTGTTGTAAAGTTCCACCAAAGCCGTGACCTTGGCTTGTAGCACTACCGGGATGATCGGGGCGTGGAGGTAGTCCACAGCACCCAATGAATATCCTCTGGAGACGTGCGTTTCACTGCTGTCGTATGCGGTGATGAAGACAATCGGAGTGTTTGCAGACTTCTTCCGCTGCCTGATCAGCGCCGCCGTTTCGAAACCATCCATTCCGGGCATTTGGATGTCGAGTAAAATAAGAGCGAATTCGCGCTTCAAAACACACTTCAGCGCTTCTTCTCCGGAACGTGCCGTGACGACGTTCTGCCCCACGTCAGCGAGAATTGCTTCGAGAGCGAGAAGTTGACCAGGGTGATCATTCACCACCAGAACGCTGGCCTCCGGCTCCAGTTGCAGCTCTTCCTCGACGTTCTCTTGCACCGGCACCGAATCTACTAGAGGTGGCATAATCGATTCCGGCCCGTGAGAGTTTGGTTCAAGGAACCTGGTGCACGTCCACAACGAAGTTCCAGACCCGTATTTAGAACTGGGAAGAACGGGGGTTAGAAACAGTCCTGTGGACCGCGAGCAACTACTATGCCTATCTGCAAGCACGCAGCGCCGGGGACAGGATTCGGGCGCAGGAGTATTCACGGCAACAACTTAGAGGCGTGTGCTCAGCCAGATCAGTCACCGACAAAACAACCCTGTTTTGGGGTAATGCGCTATTTGAGCCTCCGGCTTGTGGTCGGCGTCCGGTCACTGTGACATTTGTGCGGGCGGTTCCTCCTATTTGTAAAGTGGCGAGTTCGACTTCATTGCACTCGCCTAGAGCAATCCGGCTCAGTCCCCAGTCAGGGCAAGCCATGCCCTAGTGGCCGCGTCTCTCCGAGACGCGTGGCCCTTGCAGCAAGCAGTGTCTGCTGAGCAGGGGCAGCGCGTCTCGGAGAGACGTGGCCACTTGTGAGGCTTTGGAACGAACCTCGGAAATAACGGAACGAGAAATGGTGCTGCACTCTCTGCGGCAGCGCTCGTCATGCGCTCACGCTCGGCAGAAACAGACTCAAACGAAGCGGCTCACCTCAGCGCTGAGGCGCTCTCTCCGACAATCGCTCGACTTCAAGCCTGCGCTAGAACCGCTCGAAGACCGTCGGCTGATGGCGGCAGATTTACGTGGGCTGACGGATGATGTGGATGTCATCCTCGATGAAGGCATCGCCCAGGGAGTTGCGGTCGCCAATTACGTTTTTGAGAACATTCTGGAAACGAACCGCCACGATTCGAATCATCATCGGCACAACCCGTTCGATCCCGAGGACGTCAACGATGACGTCGAGTTTTTCGACAACGAAGGCCGGCCAATCACCTTCGATTACATCGATGACTACGGGAATACGACGACCGTGGAAGGAGAAATCGCGCTGTTCGATGCATTTTTTAACCCCACGATGTTCAAGCAAACGGGCGTTGACGGCATTCTCAAATATGCCGCGTCGACGCACGCCGAGGAGATCGATAATCAGCTTGTCGACAGCCTGCGAAACTTTCTGTTCGGCCAGCCGGGGCAAGGAGGGCTCGACCTGGCCTCTCTCAATATCCAGCGTGGCCGCGACCACGGTCTGGCGGATTACGTCGGTCTCGTCGATAGGCGACTTGGACAACGATGGGATACCGGATCAGGCGGTTGGTGCAATTGGCGATGACACCGGCGGACCGGCCCGCGGCGCAGTCTACGTGTTGTTCATGAAATCCGATGGGTCAGCCAAAGGTTTTCAGAAGATCGCCCATCAATTGGGGGGCGGGCCTTCGTTGGCCAACAATGCGGTTTTCGGTTGGGCCGTTTCTTCGCTGGGGGACGTAAATGGAGATGGACTTGGTGACTTGATCGTGGGAGCGCTCGAGGATAACAGTCGCGGTGCGATCTATATCGTTCGTTCGAATTCGAATGGTACCGCCAGTAGCATTACAAGGATTGGCCATCAAACCGCAGGTGGACCGACTCTTTTTGACTTCGAGCGATTTGGCAGTTCTGTGTCGGTCGTCGGCGACCTTGATGGAAACGGCGTCATCGATTTAGCCGTTGGAGCGGATGGAGATGATACGGGGGGAATAAGTCGAGGTGCTTTCTATGTACTCTTTTTCGGATCGCAAACCGATTTTGGTGACGCACCCGATTCAGGTGTCGGAACCGGGCCGACAAACTACAACACGGTGGCGACGGACAATGGAGCCAGGCACGGTCTCAGCGCAGATTTGTTCATGGGCGAGTACGTCGACGGTGACGATGGAACTCGACAAAACGCCTCCGCGACCGCGGATGACACGAACAAGTACTATCCGGACGACGAGGATGGATTAAATAACCCGATCGGCGACTTGACGATCACCATTGGCGCGCAGTTTACGGTCAACGTCATCGTCACGAACACCAGCGGCATCCCTGCGACGCTCAACGGCTGGGTGGACTACAACAACAACGGGATCTTCGAGAACGCAAGTGAACGAGCACAGGCGTCCGTGGCCACCGCCACACAACGGGCCATTGTGACACTTACCTTTCCTGCTAATCCCAGCGGTGTTGCGGGGTCGACGTATGCACGATTTCGGTTGAGTACCGATGCGGCTGCGAGCAATGCAACGGGGTTTGCCGCGGATGGGGAAGTTGAAGATTACGTGGCCGCTCTCGGGATGCCAGGTTTTGCAAATGCCCGTGCCACGAGCAAGATTGCAAGCAACACGAATGGTGGGCCCGCACTCATCAACAATGACAGGTTTGGAGAGTTCTTGGCCTCATTAGGCGACTGGGACGGCGATGGCGTGAAGGATTTCGCGGTTGGTATGACTGCGGATGACACCGGAGGCGATTCCCGTGGCGCGATTCTGTTGTTGTTCATGAATTCCGATGGTTCTGTGAAGTCTTCAAAGAAAATTGCTCACCAAACTAATGGTGGTCCGGCTTTGGCGAATTACGACGGTTTCGGCAGTGCCATCGCCTTGATCGAGGATCTGGACGGCGATGGAATCAACGAGCTCGCCGTAGGAGCGATCGGAGATGACACCGGAGGGTCAGGAAGCCAATTCATCGACAACGGGGCGGTGTATATCCTGTTGATGAATTCGGATGGCACGGTGAAGCGTTCCCAGGAGATCGCTGACGATACCGGTGGCGGTCCGAATTTTATTTTTTTCGGTAACAATTTTGGTCGCGCCATCACTTCCCTTGGTGATCTCGACGGAGACGGATTTACTGATCTCGCCGTCGGCACACGAGGCGGTGCGGGATGGCTTTCGAGCGGCAGCGTCTATGTGTTGTTTATGAATCCCGACGGCACGGCGAGATCAACCTTGAGGATCGGCGACCTTGCGAACGGAGGACCGGATTTATCCAGTTACGATGGTTTCGCTTGGTCCGTGACGAACATTGGAGACCTGGATGGGGATGGACTGAGCGATATTGCCGTTGGAGCAGCTGGAGATTACGGCCGTAAGGGTGGAGTCTACGTGCTGTTCCTGAACCGAGATGGTACCGTCAAGAGTTCAAAGCGGATTGGGCATTTGACGGGCGGCGGACCCTCGCTGGCCTTTGACGATTTTTTTGGCTCGTCCGTTTCTTCCATGGGTGACTTGGATGGCGACGGTGTTGGTGATCTGGCTGTGGGAGCGTACGGCGATAGAACTGGCGGTGGACTTTTTCGCGGTGCCGTCCATGTTTTGCTGATGAAGTCCGACGGTACGGTGAAGAGTTCGAAGAAAATCGCCAGTGGAACGAACGGCGGGCCAGTACTCTCAGACGACAAATTCGGCAATTCGGTCGCGTCAGTGGGCGACATAGACCGAGACGGGATCATCGATCTTGCCGTAGGCGCGCCGAGGGATGATACCGGCGGCGCCGATCGCGGTGCAGTCCACGTCCTGTTCTTAAGCGCATCGAAGTTAACGATATCCACTGCGTCGTCATCCATTTCCGAGAATGGGGGAACGACTACCGGCACGGTAACTCGCTTCGGTGACAGTATTTCCCAATCACTGACTATCAGTTTATCGATCAACGACACGACCGAAGCTACGGTTCCGGCTTCGGTCACGATCCCGGCGAATCAATCGTCCGTCACATTTGCGATTGACGCCGTCGACGACAACCTCCTGGATGGCACGCAGACCGTGACCATCACCGCTTCGGCTACCGGCTACGCGTCCGGCACCAAGACGATCGACGTGACCGATTTCGAAACGGTAACGTTGGCGATCATTCTCGATTCCATGTCCGAGAATGGTGGGACGGCAACGGGAACCGTGACGCGCAGCAATACGGATAATGCAGCGGCCTTGACCGTGAATTTGTCGAGCAATGACACGACGGAGGCCACGGTTCCGGCGACGATGACGATCGCCACGAATCAGGCGGCGGCCACGTTTGCGATCTCCGCGGTCGATGACGCACTGCTGGACGGTACCCAGACGGTCACCCTGACGGCCTCCGCAACGGGATACGTTGTAGGTACGAAGACGGTCGATGTGACCGACCATGAGACGTTGACGGTGACGAATAGCCCAGGGTCTATGTCAGAGAATGGAGGCACCGCAACGGGCACGGTTACTCGAAGTAACACGGACAATACGCTGCCGCTGGTGGTGAACTTGTCGAGCAACGACACGACCGAAGCCACTGTTGCCGCGACCGTGACCATTGCCGGCAATCAAACATCCGCCACATTCGCGATTATTGCGATCGACGACGTAATTCTGGATGGAACCCAGACGGTAACGATTACTGCCTCCGCTACGGGTTATTTGGCCGGAACCAACGTCGTCGATGTGACGGACCACGAAACGCTAGCGCTGGCGATCGGCCCAGACTCCATGTCGGAGAATGGCGGCACCGCGACGGGCACAGTTACTCGCAGCAACACGGACAATAGCCAGTCACTCGTGGTGAACTTATCGAGCGATGACACTTCCGAAGCCACCGTCCCCGCGACGGTCACGATTCCAGCGAATCAGGACTCGACGACGTTTGCGATCACTTCGGTCGATGACGCAATTCTAGATGGAACGCAGACGGTAACGATTAGCACATCGGCACCGGAATACGTCTCGGGAACGAGGACTCTCGATGTGACAGACTTTGAAACGCTGACGCTGGCGATCAGTCCGGGCTCGATGTCGGAAAATGGAGGTACGGCGACGGGGACCGTGACCCGCAACAACACCGACATCAGCCAAGCACTGACCGTCAATCTATCGAGCAGCGATACGACCGAAGCCACGGTTCCCGCCACCGTCATCATCCCTGCGAATCAACCGACAGCGACATTCGTGATTTCCGCGGTCGAAGATGCTGTTCTTGTTGGCACACAAACAGTAACAATCACCGCATTGGCCACAGGCTTCGTGGCCGGTGCCAATAACGTCGACGTGTCGGACTATGAGACGGTAACGCTGTCGATAAGTCCGGCCTCGATGTCGGAAAATGGCGATACTGCTACGGGGACGGTCACGCGCAGTAATACCGACAACACTCAATCGCTCGTGGTGAACTTGCTGAGCAACGACACGAGCGAAGCGACCCTTCCAGCGACCGTTACGATAGCAGCCAGTCAGAGCTCGGCCACATTCCCGATTACCGCCGTGGATGACACGCTTTTGGATGGAACGCAAACTGTAACAATTACGGCCGGCGCGCTAGGGTACGTGTCGGAGGCGAAAACGGTCGATGTGACGGACTACGAAACGCTCACATTAGCGATTAGCCCCGGCTCCATGTCGGAGAACGGAGGAACTGCGACGGGGACGGTAACGCGCAATAACAGCGACATCACCCAATCGTTGGTGGTGAACTTGTCGAGTAATGACACCAGTGACGCTACGGTCCCGGCAACGGTCACGATCCCCGCCAATCAGGTTGCGGCGGACTTCACCATTACTGCCGTTGATGACACTCTGTTAGATGGTACGAAAACTGGAATCATTACGGCATCGGCTGTGGGGTATGTGAGCGGCGCCAAGAACATCGATGTAACGGACTCCGAGACGCTGTCGATTACGATTAACTTCGCGTCGATCAGCGAGAACGGCGGGACCGCCACCGGTACTATTACGCGCAGCAATAGCGACGACTCCACTGCGCTGGTGATCAATCTATTGAGCAGTGATGCGAGTGAGGCGACGGTCCCCGCGACGGTCACCATTCCCGCCAATCAGGCCGCGGTAAATTTCACTATCACCGCGATCGACGACAATTTGCTGGATGGAACCCAAACTGTCACGATCACCGGGTCCGTCGCAGGCTATGCGAATGGGACCAAAACCATCGACGTGACCGACCATGAAACACTGACTGTGGCGATCAATCCCTCCGCGATCAGTGAAAACGGCGGTTCAGGCATCGTGACCGTGACACGCAGCAACACAGACAATTCATTAGCGCTGCTGGTGAATCTTTCGAGCGATGACACCAGTGAAGCAACGGTGCCCGCTGCGGTCACGATTGCCGTCAATCAATCGACTGCGAACTTCGCGATTTCCGCTGTCGACGATGCTTTGCTGGATAGCACGCAGACAGCCGCGATTACGGCTTTCGTCACGGGCTACGTCAGTGGATCTCAGGCAATTGATATTACGGATCACGAAACGCTGTCCGTCACGATAAATACTGGAGTGATAAGCGAAGTCGGCGGGTTCGCGATCGGCACTGTCACTCGCAGCAACACCGACAATTCCACAGCACTCATTGTGAACTTAGCCAGCAGCGACATCAGCGAGGCGACGGTACTGGGCACAGTCATCATCGCGGCTAATCAAGCGTCGGCGAACTTCACCATTACGGCGGTTGACGATACGCAGCTGGACGCGACACAGATAGCCACCATCACGGCCTCCGCGACTGGCTACGTCAACGGAACACGAACCATTGACATTACAGACTACGAAACACTGACCTTCACGTTCGATCTCAGTTCGATCAGTGAGAACGGAGGGTTGGCTGCGGGAACGGTGACTCGCAACAACTCAAATCTGGGCTCCGCCGTGGTTGTCAATCTGACGAGCAATGAATTGAGCGAAGTGACGGTGCCAGCCACGGTCACGATCGCCACCAACCAAGCCTCTGCGACGTTCACCATTACCGCAGTCGACGACAATCTTCTTGACAGCACTCAAATCGCCAGTATCACTTCGTCGGCGACTGGATATGTGAACGGCGTCAAGGCCCTGGATGTCACCGATTTCGAGATTCTGGCTATTACGGTCGATGTCGTATTGATCAGCGAGAATAGCGGCACGGCAATCGGCACCGTAACTCGCAGCAATACAGACACTGCATCGGCCATGGTCGTGAGTTTGTTGAGCAATGATCCGAGCGAAGTGAACGTCCCGACAACAATCACGATTCCCGCTAACCAGGCTGCGGCAGACTTCACCATCACCGCCATCGACGACGATCTGCTGGATGGAACACAGACAGTTACCATCACTGGGTCGGCCCTGGGCTACATGAACGGGACAAACACGATCGACGTGACCGATCATGAAACACTGTCGATGGAGATCAGTCCTGGGTCGATCAGCGAGGACGGCGGGTCAGCCTCCGGTACCGTGACGCGCGGCAACACGGACAATTCCGCGGTGTTGGTGGTCAATCTTTTGAGCAGAGACAGCACCGAAGCAACTATACCCACCACGGTCACGATCGGGGTTAATCAAGCGTCGGTGAACTTCATCATCACGGCAGTAGACGACAACCTGCTCGACGGAACTCAAACGACCACGATTACCGCTTCCGTCGGGGGGTACGTCAGTGGAAGCCAGACAGTTGATGTCACGGATTATGAAACCCTGACCGTCACAATCAACGCCGGGTCAATAAGTGAGAATAGCGGATCCGCGACCGGCACCGTCACGCGGAGCAATACCGACAACTCCGCCGCACTGATTGTGAATCTAGCCAGCAATGACACGAGCGAGGCGACGGTACCGGCCACGGTCACCATCGCGGCCAATCAAGCGTCGGCCAACTTCACGATCACAGCCGTTGACGACAATCTGTTGGATGGGACTCAGACCGCGACGATCACGGTATCGGCTACCGGATACGTCAGTGGGTCAGAGACGATTGACGTGGCCGATTTTGAGCCGCTGACGGTGACGGTCGATGCGGTTTCAATTGGCGAAAATGGGGGAACTACCACGGCGACCGTCACACGCAGTAACACGAATATCGATGCAGCACTGAATGTCTCGCTTGCCAGTAGCGATCCAAGTAACGCAACGGTTCCCAGCGTTGTCACAATTCCAGTCGGCCAGGCTTCGGCCACGTTTACGGTGACTGCCGTAGATGATGATCTGTTGGACGGTACGCGGTCGGTGGCAATCATCCCGTCCGCTGGCGGTTACTTTGACCAATCTGACTCTCTCGACGTGACGGATTTCGAGCAACTGACAGTGACGATTGATAAGTCGTCAATCTCCGAGAACGGTGGTGTGGCAACCGGAACGGTCGCTCGCAGCAACGTAAGTAATTTATCCTCCCCGTTGGTCGTGACGTTGATCTCCAGCGACGGAGGCGAAGTGCTTGTTCCTAGCACGGTCTCCATTCTGGCGAATCAGGCGTCGGCGACTTTCACGATCACGGCAGTGGACGACGACTTGCTCGACGGTACTCAAACCGCTGAGATCGCCGCATCGGCCGCCGGATATGTATCAGGAACTGCTTTGCTCGATGTCACCGATTTTGAGACGTTGTCACTGGTCCTCGCTGTGTCATCCATCAGCGAAAGCGGAGGCAGCACGACCGGCACTGTCACGAGGAATAATACGAATCTCAGCCAACCGCTGACTGTGAACCTGACCGGTAATGACGCCACCGAAGCAACGATTCCCGTCACGGTCACGATTGCGGCAAATCAATCTCTTGCTTCCTTTACGATTTCGGCCGTCGACGACACGTTGCTGGACGGCGCGCAAACAGTCACCGTTAGTGCCACCGCTGGCGGCTATGAACCGGTTTCCCGGCCATTCG
>CAZFLF010000142.1:0-10134 GCA_964519825.1 uncultured Pirellulaceae bacterium
CGTGCGCGTTCTAGTGTGGCACGCCGCTCCGCGTCGTGAATTGCGGCGCGGAGCGACGCACCATACTCCCACAGCGCACGCCTGCGGCTTGCGGTCAAACGAGCCGACCGACTATTCGGGTTTCTTGCCCACAGGCGGTTGGATATTCTCACGGAGCCAAATGTTACGGAAGCGGACCGGATTCCCGTGGAATTGGATCTGCAACGGCTCCTTCTCGGCGTGCCGCGAGTATTTCGGCGGCTCGGTGTACGATGTCGCTCCCTGCAGCTCATAGTGGTTGTGGAGCACCACGCCGTTGTGCAACACCGTGACGTAACCGGGCCGAGCGACCGTTCCTTCCTCATTGAACTTGGGCGCCGTGAAAAGAATGTCGTACGTTTGCCATTCGCCCGGTTTTCGGCAGGCGTTCACCATCGGAGGTTGCTGCTTATAGATCGAGCCGCATTGGCCATCGAAATAGGTCTGGTTGTCGAATGAGTCGAGAATCTGGACCTCATAGAGTCCCATCAGATAGATGCCGCTGTTGCCGCGCCCTTGTCCGCTACCTTCTACTTTCTCGGGCATGGCAAACTCGAGATGAAGCTGGCAATCGCCAAACCCTTGCCTCGTGGTAATGCTATTCTTCGCGGCGGTCGCGATTCCGTCGGCGATAATCCAATTCTCACCCCCGTCCCACTGCGACAATTCCTGGCCGTTGAACAAGACTAGGGCATCGGAAGGGGGCCCGCCGATCGACCCCGGGTCAATGACCTTTGGCTCCGGCCAGACGATGCCACTCTTGTACTCGACGACCTGCGTCCCCCAGGCCGCGACGGTCAATAGTGAGACCGCCAACAAAATGAATCCATCGCGTTGGATTGTCCGTTGCATAATTGAATCTCCGAGGTGTTTTTCGCTGAGGGGACTTTGGTTGACCGCGCACAGTTTACGCGAATAACGAGAAGGTCTGTTGCGCGGGCGAACGGGGTCGGGAGTCTTTTTTGCGGCGGCCGTCAGAGCTTCCGCCATGTGATAACGATCCCGCCGCCGCAAGAAAGACTCCCGACCCCTTCAGCCCACTGTGCGGGTCTACAAGGCCAGCCGTTGCGGTCGAGAGACTGTGATCGCGGAACCGTCCGCGAGGAAAGCCGAGACGGGGGGTTGCGACAGCGGCCCGGCGAAAGTGGAGCCGTACAATCGCTCGGCGTCGCAGTCGAGACTAGCCTCCGCCTTGCGCCACACGTGCCACGGCGGATGTTCGACATGGTACTCAATCGTGCCGCCATCTCGTTGACTGCAATAGCCCCAGTAATGCTCGGTGATGAACTCTTCGTGCGATCCTGGCTCGAGCGGCTCGGCAAAGCCGCCGGCATTCATGTGGAGTGAATGCCAGCGGCCAGCAACTTTCCATTCATACGTCAGCTGACGTGATGACGATTGCCCGTTGTCAAAGCCTTCTAGTCGATGCCGCATCGGCACGCAGGCATAATTCTCGTGATACACCGCCCGGGCCAAAGTACACACTGCCCAGCGCGGCGCCAGCTCTTTAATGAATACCACGCCACGTCGGACTTCTCCGTCAACTTCTCGGACTACATAGAAACGCAAATTGAGCTCTTCGAAGTTGCGGTGGAACGGAATCGACAGACCCAGCACGCGCGTGTCGCGGAACAGGAAGCCAACCAGACTCAAGAACGTTTCGCCCTGTAAGATGTCCAGCCGCGTACCCCGAGGAACGATGGGCTCCAGGATCCGCGGATCGACGCGAAAATTGATCAGCGCTAGGTAACGCCATTCGGCCGACAGAAAAGGACGAATGCGATTGTGCTGGACGGAATAGATGGCGGGGGACATCGTTCTCTCCTTCGAGAACGATACCGCACGGCAGGCGCATCGTTAACCATGCACGGTCAACAATGAGTCATTTCGCTGTGGAAAGGGAGAAAGTGCTGCGGCGAGGTCCGGCCAGGAAATGACCGGCCAGTGGACGGACGCTATTGGGGTCGGCGCGGCATGCGGCGCGGATGCGGCGGCGTTTCGGACGGCGGTAGAGGCAGATTGCTATCCTCCGCCCAGGCCGCACGATCTTCGTCCGAGGCATAATATCGCAACCAAATCTCCGGATCGTTGTCGTCGTCCAGGCAATGCCAGTGCAGATAGTTGCGGGGCAAGTCGATTTTCTTTTCGTGCGACGGCAGGATGTCACGGAGGATCAGACAGTACAACTGGCGGTCGCTGAGGTGGTCGGTAAAGTCGAGCACGACGCGCTTGTCGTAGAGCTTGTTCAAGGTGTCCCACAGAACCCGATGCAATTCCCGATCAGTCAAGGTCTCGGGACGCGGCACAGACAGTTCCGGTTCGAACCAATTGCTGATTGGCAGGACCGGCGCTCGTTCCCAGGCCAGCATCGACGCCAAATACTCATTCTCTTCGCGAGTGGACAGACGATGTTTGTTCAGCAGTTCGAACGACTCGTCGCAGAACGGTTCCAGCTCATCGCGAAGCCGGGCGTTGAGCATCAACTGTTCAATATCTTCGGACGTCGGGGGCTGCGAATTGGACATCGCCATCTCGATACTCCTAAGCACGGCCAGGCCGCAACCAAGTGATCGCGTCTCTCCAAGAATCGCACCGACACGGTGCGTCTCGACCACGAACCGATGACCTAGCGTCTCGGAGAGACGCGGCCGTGATTCGCGCAGGAGAGCCGCAATACCCGATTCAACGAAGTAACGCGGAGGTACCGCGAGCAGGCACTTGTCTCCAAGTCTTGGAACAACCTGCTACGTCTGACTCTACCAACAGCCAGAATCACCTCAAGAGTTTGGTTGAGCAAAATAGCCCTTGTTTCCCGAGGTATTTTTCCGGTGCCGCCCTACAAACGCTACGCGCGTCAGAGTCGGGGATGAGTCCGGGTAAGCTAGAAAGAGTTCAGCGGTTAGGCAGACTTGGCCGACGTCGCTGGTGTGGTCCGATGCAACATGGATGAATACCGAATTCAGATCCTCACAGCCCGCCCCTTCTGCACCGATTCCGTTTGCTTGTGACAGAGGGTGATGGCATCGCTTGCCAGGTCGCCAGAAAGAATGGGGGAAGGTTTGTTCGCCCGAATCGACTTGGCCGCTTCAGTAATCTCCGCTTCGAAGGCGCGAAGCGGGTCACCATCTCCCAAGTCGGGGCGAAGCACCTTCCCGCGGTTGTCGACGATCTTGAACGGCATGGATTCTGATTTGTCGGCAAATGCCGCGAATTCGAACTGCAGCGTGGCCTTTTCCAGATGAATCTCGAAGCCGTGCGTGAAACCGCGCCCCTGTTGATTGATCACGCCGCTGACCGCGTTGACCACGATCCGCGGATCTTCGAAGGAAAAGCTGGAATGACAGTACTCCACTACGTCGCCGCGCAACCGGCCTTGGCTGCTGACAAACTTCGGCATTCCAAACAGGAGTCGAATGAAGTGGGCGTCATGCACGTGCAAGTCGACTAGCGGACCGCCGACGCGATTCAGCTGGAAAAAATCGGGCAGCCACAGCGGATCGGAGATGACTCGCTTGAATGTGCCCCCCAACAAACTGCCGTATTTCCCACTCTCGATGATTCGGCGAGCCTCGGCGTACTCCGGGAAGAACGGCAGCACGTGGCCAACCAGCAACTGTTTGCCCGAGCGATTCGCGGCATGGACCATACCCGAACAATCGGCAACCGAAAGTGCCATCGGCTTCTCGACCAGGACATGCTTACCGGCCTGCAATGCCTGCACCGAAACGTCGTGATGCAGATGCGGCGGCAAGCAATTATCGATCAGGTCGATGTCAGGATCTCGAAGCAATTCGCTCAGATTGCTGATGCAATTCATTCCCGAGACATCGATTTTCTCACCGGGCGGACCGAAGTTGCCACGTATCCCGCGCCAGTCGCCGGACAACTTTTTCTTGTCGCGAGTACAAATCGCGGTGACCTTCACGCCGGGAACCTGGCGATAAGCGAGGTAGTGGATCCAACCCATGAAGCCGATGCCGGCGATGCCGACACGCAGCGGCTTCCCACTTTTCTTAGTTTGAGCAACCATACGTTCAATCACCTGAACTGATATCAAGAAGTAATTGTGAAGCGGCTGAAGCGGACGAACGCTTCGTCCCACGGGCCGACATCGTGCGGCAAATACTCGACGACGTCGAAGCTGCCGCGAATCACTTGACGGGCCTGAGCTATGGATCCGACGTCGCGGCCGGATACCGCCTGCGTCATGACATTGCCGATCGCGGTCGCTTCGACCGGGCCGGCGATAACACGGCGATTGCAGGCATCGGCAGCCATCTGGCACAGCAGCCGATTCTGCGCGCCGCCGCCAACGATGTGGATCGTCGCAATGTGCGCCCCAGTCAACTCCTCTAACCAGCCCAGCACCATGCGGTAGCGCAACGCCAGACTTTCCAGGGCGCAGCGGATGACCGCGCCGTCACTCTCTGGCACGCGCTGTCCCGAGTCCCGGCAGAATTGGCGAATCGCGTTTGGCATGTGTTTGGGAGCCAGAAACATGGAGTGGTCGGGATTGATTAGCGATGCCAGCGGCGGCGCGCTCTCAGATCGCTGTACCATCGCGTCCCAACTGAGCTCCAACCCCTCCTGGCACCAGACGCGGCGGCACTCCTGTACCAGCCACAATCCGGCGATATTCTTCAGCACGCGTGTCGTGCCCCCGACGCCGCCTTCGTTCGTGAAATTCAGTTCGCGGCATTTGTCGTTGATGATCGGCGAAGGGGTCTCGACGCCCATGAGTGACCAGGTGCCGCTGCTGATGTAACACCATTGCGGTCGGTCGCTCGGCTCGGATTCGGTGGGAACCGACATTACCGCGCTGGCCGTGTCGTGCGATCCGGGCAGTACGACCTGGGCCTGAGTCAGTCCGGTCTCTTCCGCGACGCTCCGTCGCAATGCGCCAAGGCGTGTGCCCGGCGGAACGATTTCTCCCAACATGCGAGTCGGAATGCCAAACCGATCCAACAGCTTTGTCGACCAACCCTTGGTGCGCGGGTTGTAAAATTGCGTCGTCGAAGCGTCCGTGAATTCGTTGGTCTTGACGCCTGTCAGCAACCAGTGAAACAAATCGGGAATCATCAGGAACGATTCGGCCGCCTCTAACAACGGCGAGTTTTGGAACTTCATTGCGATGAGCTGATACAACGTGTTGAGTTCCATGAATTGCAAACCGGTCTCGGCAAAAATCTCCTCCCGGCCGCAAATCGCGAAAGCCCGCTCGAGCATGCCGGTGGTGCGCGGATCACGGTAATGGGTGGGATTGCCGAGCAATTCGTCATTCCTGCCGAGCAGTCCGAAATCAACACCCCACGTGTCGACGCCGACGCTCGCCACGCGACCGCCGAATTTCGCCGCTGCGGCACGCAACCCTTGTTGAACGTCGCGCCACTGCCGCAGGAGGTCCCAATACAGGTGGTCATTGGCCCACACGCCACCATTCTCGAAGCGCTGGACCTCTTCCATCTCCAATCGCTTCCCATCGAACAATCCCGCCACCACGCGCCCACTCGACGCGCCGAGATCGACGGCCAGATACACCTTGGATGTTCGCATTGGCGTCACGCGTCATCCACCGCAGCCTTGAGGACGATCTTGCGAATCGGTTCGGATCCGACCGCGGCCACACACGGCATGTGCACGTCCTGGGGCGCGAAGATCGCAAACGAACCGGCGTGGAGCGTGATGAAATCTCCTTCGCCTGCGAAAAACGCCACGTCACGATCCGCGTCGTACGGTTGCTCGATCTGCATTCGCTCGATGTTCATCACTCCGATAGACTCTGCGCCCCGCGCGACGAACTGAACGTCGCAGTATCGTCGATGAGCCTCCCAGCGGCATTCGGCCACCGGCTTGGTTCGGTATTCCTGCACGAGCGCGAAGAGCTGGTCGCCGTCCAAATCGTGGCGTCCTAGCGCGAGCGATAATACGTCCGTATCGCGCAGGAATTCCAGCGCCCGCACCCACTTCGGGGCAAGTCCGCGGTATTGTTCTAGGTTCGTGAGCCGATCGATGATCACTGCTGCACCTCTCCAGGCCGTGGTCGAGCAACTTCTTGGCGAACGGATTATCATCATCCGAGCTGGATTCACAAGCGCGTCGACCCTTCGCCGCAATCGTTGTGCTTCGAGGTTATCGGAAAAGACTTTGCTTGGAGACTAGCCCGAACGGGTGCCATGCCCATACATTGGCGAAAACGTAATGGTACTGCAGTCCGTTGGCTGACCGAATGCGATTGAAGAACTCAAAACTTAATGCACCAAGGAGACTCAAAATGAAGACGTTTAGCTTGGCAATTATGCTTGGTTTGTTGTTCCTTCCAACAATCGTCGCAGCGGACGAGCTCGCAACGATCCCGACAGAACAAGCTCAACAAATGGGCGCGAAGATCGCCGAAAAGGCGGCGAAGATCGAGAAACTGAAGTTCAAAATCGACCCTGATAGCGAAAAGGCGAATGGATTCCACGTTCCGAAAAAGCTTGGCGGACTAATCGTGCCTCAGAAGGATCTGAAAGAAGGAGAGGAACTCGCTGCAAAGTTCAAAATCGATCCAGGCGCTTCTCTGGCGTATCTGTTCGTACACCACGTCGTGCCGATAGTGGACGGTAAACGAATCGAGTCCGATCGACTCCCCTCGGTCACGATCGCGGACGATGAAGGGAAAGAACACGTCGTTCACGTCTTGTTGCTGTCGGCGCGGCAGTTGTCCGACGACGACTACCGACTCTACGTTTTCGGCAAAGATGCCAAACCGCTGGTCGACGTGAAGTTCGCCGAGGGATCGGGGCCGGGACCCGTGCCGGTCGCCGTCGAGTTGAAAAACCCGAACGAAACCACTCGCGAAGGGACAATTGTCGTTACGGTCTTTGGCAAGTATCAGGCCAGTTTTCCGGCGGGCTACACGGGAGAGTAACGCGGACCGTTGGCGCGACATCAATATTCAAGTCTAGGGTCGAACTATGCCAACTCCCCACGAATTGTCCCGCCGCCGGTTTTTGAGTCACTCGGCGGTCGGCGCCGCAGCTGGGACTGCGGCAGTGATGCTGGTTGCGCCAGCGTCCGCGAGTACGGCGAATGAACGCTTGCGGATCGGTTTCATCGGGCCGGGACGCCGCGGCTTCGGAGCCCATGTCAAAACGCTCACGACGTTGCGCAAGCAGGGTCGAAACATCGATCTCACTGGCGTGTGCGATGTCTATCGCGTGCATCGCGAGCGAGCGGTTGACTTCATTCATCAGGAAACGGGTGCGAAGCCTCAGGCGTTTGTCGATTACCGCGAAATGTTGGCGGGGAATACCGTCGATGCGGTTTGTATCGCGACCCCGGATCATTGGCATGCTCGCCAGGTCCTGGATTCGCTCCAGGCTGGCAAACACGTGTACTGCGAGAAGCCGATGACCCACACGCTCGATGAGGCCCTCGTAGTCGTCAAGAGCTGGAAGAAATCTGGCCGCGTCATGCAGGTGGGCGTACAAGCGACGAGTATGCCGATCTGGAATGAGGTGCGCGAGATGCTCAACGACGGCCAGATCGGCAAGGTGGTCCAGTTTCAGACCGAATCGTCGCGCAATTCTCTTTCCGGCATGTCGCGGCACAACGAGATCACTCCAGAGATGACGCCGCAGAATATCGACTGGCCACGATGGCTGGGTGTGGAGGAAGGGCTGGCGCCCGATCTACCATTCGACCGCGCGACGTTCGGACAATGGCGCTGTTACTGGCCGTTTGGGTACGGGATGTTTTCCGACTTGTTCGTGCATCGTGTCACGACCATGTTGCAGGCGACAGGATTGCGATTCCCAGGCCGAGTGGTCGGTGGGGGCGGAATCTTTTTGGAGTTCGATGATCGCGAAGTGCCCGATGTGGCCACGGTAGTCGCGGACTTCTACGAGGGTGTGCAAGGATTGGTCAGCAGTACGATGATTTCGGCCGAGACCACCATTCAACACGTGATTCGCGGTCATCATGGATCGTTTGTCTTCGATCCCGAGGTCTTTGGAAAGCGACAGGCCGTGGAGTTCGTCCCCGAGCGGCCGCAAGTGACGCTCGATGTCAGCCTCAAGCAACACACCATTGAATCCAAACAGGTTCCGAATCAAGATCTGGCGCACTTCGCGAATTTCCTGGATGCTGTCGAATCGAATGATCCCGCGCGAGTGAATAATCCGCCGGATCTGGGTGCTGCCGCAATCGCGATGGTGACACTAGCCGTGCGGAGCTACCGAGACGGCAAGGTGTTCCACATCGATCAGGCGACAGGAGCTGTGCGAGACGGGGATGCCAGTTGGGCGACACACTGGGAACAGTTATCCAAGCAGCGAGCGAAGCCTCCGCAAATTCCTGGCTGGCATGCTGGTGACAAAGGGAGCACCCTGCGGCCGCCGAAATATCAGAGCCTGGCAGGTCCCTGGCAGAACGGTCAGCCGCCGCAACCGCAGTGAGCGATTGCCACTGGAATTGCCCGACCGTGGTGCAAGGATCTTGCTAGCATCGCCACAAGCAAGACGTTGGTGCTGCGAACATGCGAGTTTACGCTAGAATGTCGCCATGCCGTCGGACGACGGGAGGAGCCGATTTATGCTGACTATGTTGGGAAGCCCGCGACGTTGCTGTGATGGAATCACTCGACGTGAAACGTTGAGAGCCGGTGCGCTAACAGCGCTCGGCGGGATCGGTTTGCCGGAGTTGCTTGCGGCTGGCGAAGCGGGCCGGTTGTCGTCCGGTAAGGCCCGCAGCGTCATCCTCCTGTATCTACTCGGCGGTGCGGCGACGCAAGACATGTACGATCTTAAGCCAGATGCTCCGCAGGAAGTGCGCAGCTTGTTCCGTCCCATCGCGACCAGCGCTTCGGGCGTGCAGATCTGCGAGCATTTGCCCCGCATGGCGCGTTGGATGCACAAAGCGGCAATTGTCCGTTCGGTGAATCATAAGGCGGGCTGCCATAACACGCTGCCGAGCTATACCGGCCACGAAGTCATGCTGGGGGACATCACCAATACCGCCGACAGTTATCCACCCAGCATGGGTTCGGTTTGCGAATACTTGCGGAGACAAAGTGACCGGCGGTCTCGCGAGCTTCCCGATTATGTCTATATGCCGTGCTACCTCGGCTGGGGTCAGAATATCCGGAGGCCCGGACCCTATGGTGGTTTTCTGGGAAAACAGTGCGACGCATTGACCACGCAATGCTCTCCATTCCGTCCCGAGAACACGCCAGAACCGGTTCCTGGCAAGCCGCTCCCCGTATTGGGGCGGCCGGAACTGATCGGCGCAATGCCCGATGGGATCACGATCGATCGGTTCAAGTCTCGTCGCGGTTTACTTGACCAAATCGATGACCAGGTACGGAACCTCGAGGCCAGCCAGGTGCTTGATACGTACGACAAACACAAACGGCGGGCGTACGATCTCATGACGTCGTCCACGCTCAAGGCCGGTTTTGAGCTGGGGGGCGAAGACCCGCAGCTTATCGAGCGATACGGTCGCACGCTGTTTGGACAAAGCACGTTGATTGCACGCCGACTGGTGGAGCGAGGTGTCCGGTTCGTGAATGTAACCTGGGATCTGTTTTGGGATCGCGTGAAGATCGACTACGACGCGTGGGACACTCACACCAAAAACTTCTCAATCCTGCAAGAGAACAAATTGCCGGGCCTCGATCAGACGTACTCGGCGCTGATGGAAGACCTTGATGCGCGCGGTTTGCTGGACGAGACCCTGGTCGTTGTCATGAGCGAAATGGGGCGCACTCCGCGGATCAACGGCAGTGCCGGCCGCGACCATTGGACTTACTGTTACAGCGTGCTGTTGGCCGGAGCCGGAATTCGCGGTGGAACCATCTATGGGGAGTCGGATGCGCAGGCTGCCTATGTGAAGGACCGACCGGTCAGCACCTCGGATATTTGCGCGACGATCTATCAGGCATTGGGGATCGATCCAACCTTTCGCGTGCCCGATCACGCCGGCCGCCCGGTCGAGATTTCCCACGGCGGCCAGCCGATTCGGGACATTCTCGCGTAGTCACCGTTCCGCGGACAGTATGTGGTGAGTTGGGTGGTGTTCTTACCCGGGAGGCTTTTCGTTTAGCCGCAAGCCGCAGGCGTGCGCTTTGGAGTGCGG
>CAZFLF010000143.1:0-4442 GCA_964519825.1 uncultured Pirellulaceae bacterium
GCGAATGCCCCCCGAAGGGAAGCTCGAACCGTCTGGCTCGCCCTGGATGAGTTGTGACCCGGAAAATTCGGCGATCGCGCCGCCATCGCCATCCGGCGAGAGGAAGCTATCGTGCTTCTCCGCCGTCGCGCCGGTCAGGGGATAGAAGACGTGAGCGTAATGCGTGGCGCCTTTCTGAATAGCCCAGTCCTTCATGGCGGCGGCCACAACATCGGCGATCGACGAATCGAGCTTCTCGCCCGATTCAATGGTCTTGACCAGTGACTTGTAGACCGGTTTGGGGAGCCGGGCCTTCATCTCCACACGACTGAAGACGTTCGACGAAAACAACTCGTGCGCCGGAGTCTCGGCGAAGTTGAGTGGCGGAGAGATCGGATGCCAGTTGGTGACCGCTGAGATTGCCGCCATTCGTGCCGAGGAACTGACGGGCACCGCGCGCCCATTGCTAGCCGCCGCTGCCGAACCATGATTCCCATTACTCAATACCGCCGCCGATAGTTTGGTACTCAAAATACTCTCCTTGGCAGAAGGGTTAGCTAACCCCACGAAGATTGTGACAACACCCTTGGCATCGACCAGTCGAGACGTTCGATGCACTGTCGCTTGCTAGGCAAGTGTCGCGCCACCGATGTGCAAGATCCGTTGTCCGACCTGTTTCAATCCAAAAATGCGGCATTTCTGCGTTGATTTCCGATGAGTTCTAACCTGTGATTTCTGGATCGTAGTGCGATCAGGCAACCAACAGCTCCCAACTGCCCAGAAATTGAGCGGGAGAATGCCTAGAAACAAGTCGTCTGCTGCCCCAGCATTCTCGGGTGGCCATCGTCTTGTCAGTAGATCGTTTAACGGCAAGCCGAAGGCGACTGGGGTGGAGCGGTGACCAAGTCGCCTTCGGCTAGCAGTTAAACGAATTACCTGGAGATTCCTACGACCAACGCGGCTAGGGTAACCGTAGCTGAATAATCCGCCAAATTCCTTCGCCGAAATTTAATAATGGAGACGTGCCTCCGGGGCGATCATCCGTTTTGTTCTCGCTTACATTGATGTCGTCTGGCGATGCGCCGCACTGGTTTTCCTACTGCCGCTGATGAAACGTTTGGTAGCCGAGAAGGGCGCTCACGTCATCACCGAATAGTTCGGCCAAGCGGATTTTTCTGAGCCGATTGTCCACCTGCCACGCTTAGGAACATAGCGACCGATGTGAACGACCTGATCGATCCGTCCCAGCGCTGTTCGTTCGGCGCGTGGATGCGGGCCCGGCAGCGGCTCACGCGAATACGGGATCATCCGCAAGTTCGCCGATCGCGACGCCTTGGAGGCGTTCCGGGCGTCGTCTGAATATCAGGAATGGAATCGTTTAGCGCCCGAACTAACGGAAGACGATGTGCGCGTCGAGGAACTTGCCGGGTTCGAGAGTTGGTTCACTCTGGCAGGGATGCCAATGGGTCCGTTGCCGAAATGGAAAATGGCGATTGTCACGCTGCTCGGCGTAAATCCCAGTCAAGGATGGCAAGGTCGTCGCTACAGGCGCCGATAACGAGATTCTCCGGCAGCGGGGACCCACTACGAAAGTCATTGACGCGCCTGCTTGGACTCAAGGTCCGTGATGGTCCATGCTGGGATGATACCTCCGGGTACGGGCGCGCGGGGACTGCTCAAAGGCCATAACGTCGCGGAGAAACAGCCACTGTGATACGGAAATCACTAGGGTCAACGGGAGTGCACGACATCGTACTCGAGTCCCACGATTCCTGACTTCTCGTAGACGCGCTGGCTTCTCAATGCGAGCGTCGTGCGCGGGGAAGGCGTCGGCAACAGCGGAATCCCTCCTCCAAGCAGCACCGGAATCACTCCGACGTCGATTCCGTCCACGAGCCCGGCGCCGAGAAGGCTGTGGAACAACGCGCCGCCGCCGAACAACCAGATATCTTTCCCGGGTTTCGTCTTCAGCTCCGCGACGAACGGTTCCGCTTCGTTCACGATCGTGACGTCCGGATAATCGGCCTGCCGCATCGTGCGCGAGATCACCACCGATCGCACGCTCGGCGCCATGCCGACATCTCCCCCTCCCCTCATTGCCTGCATGGCGGCGAAAGTCTTGCGGCCGATGAGCAGCGTGTCGAACCGGTTGAAGAACGCGCCGAAATCAATGTCCGGATCCATCACGATCCAGTCGGCCTCGCCGTTCGGCCCCGCGATATATCCGTCCAGGCTCATTGCTACGCTGTAGCGCACCTGACGCATGAGTTTACCCTTTCTATCCGTGCCACAATCATCGCCTGTGATCTGCTACCCATTAACGGAACGACAGTAATCCGGCAAGGCAAGACGCAGAAACCAGACAGCCTGAATCTGCAGTGCCTGAATCTGCATTGGAAACGGCTCCAATCGGCTGCATGTCGTTCAACCGAAACCACTTATGTCGAGCATTCGCCGCGAGGCCTCTGCAGATTCAGACTGTCTGAATTCCTTTGAATTCCTTGCTCGATCAAATACAGGCGCTATTTCGGCGCACAATCAAGACGTTCACACCATCGATGTTTCACGGCATTATTTGCCCTTTAGAGAATACGTATTCTTAAGTACAGTCCGGCCCGCCATTCCGGCTTATCACGCGGCAATCGCTGGGAACGAAGAACGGGACGCGTGCACGCCTGCGGAACCACGTTGCACGGAGGTATTCCATGCTCACGAGCTTACTGAGAGCGGTGGCTAAGCCAATCCAGAAGGCCTTCCCGCTGTCTGGAACCCGATTTACTCCATGGCAACTGCGCACTTTGGATGAATCCTACCGGAAGATGAATGAGCACCATCGACGTGTGCACGACTATATGATCCGCCGAATCGCCGGAGGGGGAGCTCGTTCCGTATTGGAAGTCGCCTGCGGTACCGGTTGGAATGTATCCCGATTTCGAGATGCAGGACTGTCGTATTTCGGACTCGACATTTCCGAGACAGCCATCGCTCTGGCCTCCCTGAAATATCCTGAGAACCAGTACGTTAACACCAGCATCGCCGATTGCTCCATGTTTCGGGACGGAGCGTTCGACGTGGTTTATAACTCCGCCATGCTGGAGCACATCGGTTACTTCGAAGAAGCAATCCAAGAGATGGTGCGGCTCGCGCGGCGTCAAACGATCATCCTGTTCTTTGAGGGGCTGTCCGAAAATGAGGAGCACCAAACCCAATTTCATCGCTGGGATGAACGCGAGTTGAGTGGTCAGAAGACGAATATTTTTGGCTGCAAGCTCTTGTTCCAGAATCACCGGCTGCATGAGGAAAAGGGCTGGTATTGGAACCGCTATTCGCGGGCGAAGATCGAGGAATTCCTGCACGAAAACGGCTATCACTTCGAATTCTTAACGCGCAGCAATTGTTCCGTAATCGAAGAGCAGACCGTGCTGATCATTTCAAAAAACCACTTTGCCGAGCACGAGAGCTAATTTGAGTGCGGGTCTCCAATGCACTCCTTTTTCGAGCGTTGCAGCGACAGTGGTTTCATGGCTGCCATCGCTAGAGTACTTCTGTTCGCTGTCTATTTGTGTCTGTTTTCTGGTTGCGCAGCCATTGGAGCTCCATCTGTCCTGCAATCGTTCGAGCTCTCGAAGCTGTATCAACCGCTTCCCTATCCGGTTGGTGACTGGAACCCCGAAGGTCTGGAGTACGAAGACGCCTGGTTTTCTGCATCCGACGGAACACGACTGCATGGGTGGTATGTCCCTTGCCAAAACCCTGAAGCTGTCGTCCTCTTTGCACATGGAAACGCTGGAAACGTCAGCAATCTCGGGCAGCCTCTGCGAGAGTTTCGCGACAGACACCGCCTGGCCGTAATGGTGTTCGACTACCGAGGCTACGGCCGTAGCGAGGGTACGCCGTCGGAGAATGGCCTACTCCAAGACGCGCGAGCTGCCCGGGAATGGTTGGCTAACCGCAGCGGAATCAATCAGCGACACATTGTTTTAATGGGCCGCTCTTTGGGTGGAGCGATTATGGTCGACTTGGCCGCGAAGGACGGCGCGCGTGCCCTGATCCTCGAAAGCACCTTTACCTCCGTACCGGACGTGGCTCGCCATCATCTTTGCAATCTGCCGGTTCATTGGATCATGGCGAGTCGCTTTGACTCGCTTTCGAAAATCGATGGGTATCACGGGCCATTGCTGATGAGCCACGGTGACTCGGACGAGTTTGTGCCCTACACGCATGGTGTGCGAATGTTTCAGGCGGCAAACGAACCGAAGCGGTTCGTTACTATTCATGGTGGGAATCACAACAGTCCGCAGAGCGACGAGTATCACCAGGCGCTCGCTGATTTCATCCATTCTCTCCCGCAACTTGGCATTGGCAGTCCTCTTGTTGGAATTGCCGATCGGTTCAGAAATCGGATCGGTCCGGAATCCGTTCAAACAGAATTTGACGCCATCCATTCCTCGCTTTGATTGTGG
>CAZFLF010000143.1:4542-10111 GCA_964519825.1 uncultured Pirellulaceae bacterium
ACAGGAAGATCGTGGACAGGAAGATCGTGGACAGGAAGATCGTGGACAGGAAGATCGTGGACAGGAAGATTGGTGGGCGGGACAATCGTCGAACATTTGTTTTCCCGCAGATCTTCGTGCCCATCGCGGTGATGGATTATCCATGATGTCTTCCTACACAGGCTTTCAGTGGCTTTTGAGATCGAACTTGGTTGCAGGGATGTTGCTCCTCGGAAGCGGCGTCATGGCCGCTGAGTTGGCTCCGACGATCGAGTTGGTGCGGCAGCGATTGGAGTCCGGCGAACCGACTCGGATTGTCTGCTTCGGAGACAGCATTACTGGTGCGTACTACCACACCGGGGGCCAGCGAGCCTGGTGCGACATGCTGGGCATTGCACTCCAGCGAGTTTTCCCGAACGCCCAGGTCACGATGGTCAATGCTGGGATCAGCGGCCACACCACGGCCGACGGATTAGCGCGCATTCAGAAAGACGTGCTCGACAAGCAACCACACCTGGTCGTCGTGATGTTCGGCATGAACGATGTGACTCGGCTGCCATTGGGTGAATTTGGCTCGAATTTGCAAACGATCGCCCAGAAATGTCTCGATGCCGGAGCGGCCGTCGTACTCTGCACCCCCAATTCCGTCCATGAGAATCCCTCGCGGCCAAATAGCAAATTGGCCGAGCTGTCGGAATTCGTTCTGCGGACGGCGAAGGACATGTCGCTCCCAGCGTCCGACTGCTTCGCGGACTTTCGGATGCGACGTGAGCAAGACGAAACAGCTTGGATGCTGCTGATGAGCGATGACATTCATCCAAACATGCGCGGTCATCGCCGGATGGCCGAGCTGATCGCCCAGACCGTATCGGGCCATCGCGTTCAGCTGGACAGTGTTCCGCCGTTAGCGGATGCGTTGCATCACACAATGGCGCGAATTGAGGCTGGCGAAACAGTTCATCTGGTCGCCATGCCACCTTACGATCAATGGATGGCGGCGGCGCTGATAGATCGATTTCCACAGGCCAAAGGAAAAATCCGCATCACGACTTGGCCCACCGAGTCTCAATCCCTGCACGACCTCAGCCGCTGGGGAGCCGGGGTTCGGGAACTCAAACCCGACCTGGTCGTGCCGGCCGTCCCGGCCTCAGTGACGACGGACTCTGCGAGCTTTATCCGGGACTATGAGTGGGTTCTTAATTGGAGTTTTCCATTTGCTGGCCGGGCCTGGGATGTCGTACCCGTAATTCCGGCGATATCCAGTGCGAAAAACACGGATCAACTGAAGAACGCCCGGCTGGCTCGGCAAATTGTGCTCGGCAAAGACGTCCGCTTTCTGGAGCACTCGAATAATGACGCCACGACGGCGAGCAACGTTCTGTCCGCATGGATTGCGGAACAGGAGCAGACGAGACCAAATCCGCCCGTCGTTTCCTACTCCGAACACCAAGACCTGAGCTACTATCTCGATCGGAACGGCAACCGGCACCCAATACGTACGGGCGCGGATTGGCAAATGCGCCGTCGCCATTTACTGGACAATGTGCAGCGAGTAATGGGTCCGCTTCCGGGTGCGTCCTTCCGCGTACCGCTCGCAATGACCGTTCTGGAAGAAGTACGTGAATCCAAATTTGTGCGGCGCCGGATCAGCTTTCAAAGTGATCCATTCGACCGTGTCACGGCCTGGCTTCTCCTCCCCTCCGCAACCGACCGAAAGCCGCGGCCCGCCGTGCTGTGTCTGCACCAGACGACCGGTGAGGGAAAGAACGAACCGATCGGACTCGCCGGCTCGCCGAATATGCACTACGGTCGGGAATTGGCGGAACGTGGATACGTCGTGCTTGCGCCCGACTATCCCTCCTTGGGCGAACATTCATATGAATTCGCCCAACATCCGGAATTTGTCAGCGGCAGCATGAAGGCGATTTGGGACAATCTCCGCGCCGTCGATTTGCTGGCCGGAATGCCGGAGGTTGCCCCGGAGCGAATCGGCGTGATCGGCCATTCGCTGGGAGCCCACAATGCGTTGTTCACGGCCCTCTTTGAGCCGCGGTTGAAAGTCGTTGTTTCCAGTTGCGGATTCACGAGTCTGCTGAAAGATGATTTACCCAGCTGGACGGGACCACGCTACATGCCTCGGATTGCCAGCGAGTTCGGCAACGACGTTTCCCGCATGCCCTTCGATTTTTCGGAAGTCCTCGCAGGAATTGCTCCGAGACCGCTGCTGGTTTGTGCCGCAACCGGCGATCGCGATTTTGACATCGGTGGAGTGCGTGACGTGATTGCCTCCGTTCAGCCGGTCTATTCACTGCTCGGCATGCCGCAGCATTTGCAGACTGAGTATCCGGACTCGCCCCACGATTTTCCCGTAGCATCGCGCCAACGGACGTACGAATTTCTCGACCGCTACCTCCGTCCGTGAACCCACGTCAGGCGCCTTTCCACGAGGGAGGCCGCTTCTGCAAGAATGCAGCGATTCCTTCTTGCGCGTCGAGCGTCATCGCGTTGCGCGTGATCACGTCGACCGCACGGAGGTAGGCGTCTGCTTCGGCCAAGTGCAACTGGTCGTAGAACGCTGCTTTGCCGATCTGGATCGTCAAGGGACTCGAGGCGAGGATCGAACGGGTGAGTTCGTCGATCGCCTGGTCCAGCCGATCGAGGGAGACTACGCGGTTCACCAAGCCGACTTGGTAGGCACGTTGTGCGCTGATCGGCTCTCCCGTCAAGAGCATCTCCATCGCGACTTTGGAGGGCAAACTCCGCACGATCGGAACCATGGGGGTCGTGCAGAACAGACCGATCTTGACGCCCGGAGTCGCGAATAGAGCTTCTTCAGCGGCAACGACCAGGTCGCAGGCAGCCACAAGCTGGCAACCCGCTGCGGTGGCCATTCCGTGAACCCGCGCGATGACCGGTTGTGGGATCTGCCGGATCCTCATCATCATCCGCGAGCAGTCTTCGAACAGGGATCGATACTCGTCTTCGGTCCGGCCTCTCATCTCGCTGAGATCGTGGCCGGAGCAGAACGCCGGCCCCGCCGCCGCGAGAATCACGACCCGGGTCTGAGGATCGGCTGCGACTCTCTGGAGTGCCGCGTCCAAGTGCTGGACCAGCTCTTGGGACAGGGCATTGCGGCGCTGGGGCCGATTGAGCGTCAGGCGTGCAACACCCCCCGCGTTGTCGACAAGAATCGGAGCCGCAAGAGCTGCTTCCGTCAGGGTGGTGTCGGTCATGGGCTGTCGTCCTCAAGCGTTGCTGTGCACGTTAACCACTCCAATTTTAGCGAGTAGTTTTCCGCCATACGCCTCCGTCACTGCCAATAAGCGGGCTGCGGTTGGTCGGATTGATCGCCGGGTCGGTGGACGGGGACATCGCAAGGTACACGGTGTCGGCGTCGTGCGGGTCTACGGTAATCCCCTGGACAGACTGCCTCACCGGGAGTAGCAGGCCGAGGAGGATTTTCGGGGGAGTGGAATCGACCGATAGCGAGTTGCCGTCAATATCGAGTTCGGCAAAGACTTGGTCGTGGGCGGCAACGTCCGCGGCCGGGCCAAGCAGATCCTGGTACAACGCGGACACGAAATTGCCGCTGTCGAGAGTGACGCGGCCGCGCCACGAGTCGGATGTTCGGTAGAAATTGTCCTCCTCGATGTATGGGAGGATTTGCTTATGGCACCAAACGTTGCCGGAGTCATCGAAGTCGAGTTGAATGCTTGCTGTCGGCGGAGGAGCATCCACCAGCCCAGCGACAAGAGCACCGCCACCGGCAAGTATCGCGGTTGGCCCAGATTTGGGAGCAACCGCGAGATTCCAACCAACTAAATCGTCTGCCACCCGATTCTCTTGCTCGACGATCGGGAGGATTTGCTTCTGGAATCGAACGCTGCCGTCGGCGAAAGCGAGCGGGAGTTGATTGCCGCCTCCCCAATTGATCGACCGATAGAAGCCAGTACCGTAGAAATTGTGGGCTCCAAGGTCGGTGCGCCCGTCTCCGGTCACGTCGCCCGTGGCGACCGTGACGCCGCCCCGAAAGCTGAGGTGGCCGTCATTGTTGAAGTCTCCGACGACGCCTCGTCCCAGCGTGCCCGCCAAGATCACCCCGCGAGCGCTTCCATTATCTGGAGCGGCGTCGTGAATTTCTGGCCCGACTCTCAATGAATTCGTGCCGTTGGCTGCACGTTTGGGAAGGTTGTCGTCCGCCGGTCGGGTGTGGGAAACGAACCCCGAACTGATCTCTTCTACATAAACTTCGGCTGGCTGTTGGCCTGGGCCGTCGGCAGGAATCGCAAAGGGCATAAAAGCCAGCGAACCCGCCGAAAAGACTTCGCGCTTCTCCAGGAGTTCAAAAGAAGGTCGAAACATGAGACACCTCCAAGGTTGCCGATTGGTTGCTTCGGTTTCGCCAGTGAACCTCACTGGCTTCGCAAGCAGGTATCCCGGGTGGCAAGAAACCTTTCAGAAAAAAACCGAATTGCCGAAAACGTAAGCGGCAGCTGAACTTAACAGCTGGACAGAAAGAATCAGAAGGAAGGCCAACTGTCGTATTCCGGCGACTTTCGCCAAACATCGTAGGCGATTCCAGGCCCGACGCGTTCGGGACGAGCGCCGACATCGGGTGGCACGGGTCCGGAGGGGTTGTTGACGGAATCGAGAACCAGGGGGCTTGTCTTTGCCGACTCAGGCCGGTCCTTAAAGCGAATCTCTCCTTCGATCGACTTCCCCGGTGGCAACGTCCAGAACTGAAACCACCGCTCCGCACTCTGGATGTCCGCCGAGATAGCCGACCCGGGCTGCAGTGGTGCGGCGCGGCTAATGTACTTAGCGCCGCGACGATAGACGTTGCTGTCATCTGACCATGCCACCGAGGCGCGCAGCAAGTCGGTCAGATTGTCGGACTTGGGAACTCCTTTCGCTCGAGCCATGGGCAGCCTCATCAGCATAAAAAGGTGTTCGCAATCAAAGACGTTGTGGTCGGCAGAAATCGGCAGCGGCTGCTTGGACGACTGGCTTTCTAACATGAGCTGAATGGCTCGCTCAGCGGTTACCGTACTGCGCGACAGGTGAAATTGGCCGGGCGTGTCGGAGGTAACACCGACCAGCAACGTGACGCCGAAGCGGCTCTCCAGCGTAGATCCCTCGATTTCCAACCGGCCTTCCGACTCCGGCCGCCAAAAAATGCCCATGCCGTTCTTGGCTACGAAGTGGGAATCCCGCACCATCACGCTGCGGCAAGAGCTTCCTACGCAGCACACGAACCGCTCGCTCACGATCCGGCAGTGCGCCACAATCAGTCGGCCGCGCGTCGAGGTGACTATCGAGCGGGCAAGAATACTCGTCTCCGAGAGCTCGGTAGCAGCTTCGATGGCCCAATGGATCTCCAACCCCTCCAGCCGCAAATCGGAGTCGCTTTGTATAAAGGGTTGCTTAACGCGACCGCCGGGAGTCTCGCTCAGGAATACTGGGTGCGCGCCGGCCTCCGCCCGAATCGTCAGCCGCTTTCCTTCGATCGTCAGCGGCGAAGTGAGGTAGGCCCCATTGCCGTGGACGTCAATCACGTCGCGATCCGCCGCTGCCGCGATCGCCGCTGCCA
>CAZFLF010000144.1:0-10066 GCA_964519825.1 uncultured Pirellulaceae bacterium
CCTGGAACAGGGGACGGCGGCCCCCACATGCAAGCCGCGGCTATCCACCGATAACACGTTAAGTTCAGCGATCTTCTTCACGTCCATCACCACCGACGGCATCAATCGCCCGATTCGCATCTGATCAATCAGATCGGTTCCACCCGCTAGCGGCCGCGCGCTTCCGTTGTATTTGGCCAGATGTTCCACGGCCTCCTTGAGCGTCGTCGGGGCCTCGTACTCGAAAGCATGCATAGGTTTTGGCAATTCCTGTGGACTAGGACGTTTTTGAGCGATGTTCCCGCCGTTGGACAGAATCCGACACTGAAGGTTGCCCCCAGCGAATGATTTGGGGGCGGCGCATTCTAGCTGAATCGAAACCGTGTGCAATTTGGTCATTGACGGTCCGTCCCACTCGCTTGACGTTGGTCAACAACATCGTCACACATACCGTTCGCAGATTTTCAACTTCGGACTGACCTTCCTTGTGGCGAGCAACCGTGGACCAGAAGCCTTCCGTCGTCTCGCTGTACCGGGATGCCACGCGAGCCGCGCTGCTGGGCCTCGTGGTCAATCTCGTTTTGGGCATCGTGAAACTCGTCGGGGGCGTTCTGGGAAGTTCATTTGCCCTGATTTCCGATGCGATTAATTCGCTGGGAGATGTCTTCACGACGATCGTGGTCTTATTCGCTCTCCGAGTCGCCCAGCAACCACCCGATGCGGAACATCCCTACGGCCACAGTCGAGCTGAAGCCATTGCCGGGTCGAACGTGGCACTACTAATGATCCTGTCCGCGCTAGCGATTGGTTGGGAGGCCCTCCAGCAGCTCCATGTCCAACAAGTCCTTCCGCCGGTTTGGACGCTGTGGATTGCGGGAGGCAATGTCCTCATCAAGGAGTGGCTGTATCGGTATAAGGTGCGTGTCGGGCGCCGAACTCGATCGAGCGCCTTGATTTCCAACGCGTGGGATCATCGCAGCGATGCCTTTTGTTCACTGGCTGTCCTGATCGGCTTGGGGATTGTGCGGTGGAGTGGCGGAGCCTGGGTTGCAGCGGATGAGATCGCAGCCTTGTTCGTCGTTGCCGCGATCGTAGTGTCAGGTACGCATCTTCTGCGGAAGAGTGCGAGCGAACTGATGGACGTGCAAGCCGATGACGACTTCGTTCGCGAGATTAAGCAGGCAGCCGAGGCGGTCCCCGACGTGAAGGCCGTCGAAAAGTTATGGGTCAGAAAATCGGGCTTGGAGTATTTCGCAGACATTCACATCGAGGTAGATCAGAACCTTACGGTTGCCGATGGACACCGGATCGGTCATCGCGTCAAAGATCGACTCTTACAGCACTTCCCGGCGCTTCGCGACGTCCTGGTGCATCTCGAGCCGTATCCGCACGTGGATCGGTGAATAACAGGGACCGCGATGGCAGACCAAGAGCTCTGTGGCCTGACCTACAATGCAGAACGCGAAGGAGTTTGCCGCCGCTTCAATTCACAATGTTGCGTAACGGCACGCCGAGCAACAGTCGCTTCACCGCTTCGGCGCCTTTGACGCGCATGTCGCGCAAGCCTTGCTCGCTGTAGAACGCATTGTGGGCGTTCAAGATCACGCGACAATGCGCGGGATGCAGCGGATCTCGCCAAGCAACAAGCAGCGGATGGTCATCCGGCGGCGGTTCCTGCGGCAACACGTCGATTCCGGCTCCGGCCAAGTGACCGCTGGCAATCGCCGCGGGAATTGCCGTCACGTCGACAACGCCGCCACGCGATGTATTGATGAGGTAACCACCGCGAGGCATCTTGTCGATCGCTGCGGCGTCCATGATATGTTGCGTTTCGGGGTTGAGCGGGCAATGACAACTCACGACCAGCGCTTGTCGCAACAATTCGTCCAACGTCTCGACGCGCCGAACACCCAACGCCTTGTCGTATCCATCCGGCTTGTACGGATCGAAGAAGGCGACGTCCATGCCGATCGCTTTGGCTCGTAGTGCTGCGGCCGTTCCGATGCGTCCCAGCCCGATGATTGCGAATGTTTCTCCGCGTAGTCGCCGCAAGGGAGTCACATGGCTGAAATGCCAGCGCGTTCCGAGGGGCCGTAGGAACGTATTTTGAAAGGCAATTCCGCGTGTCAGCGCCAACATCAGGCCGATCGCGGAATCGGCAACTTCCTCCGTGCCATAGTCCGGCACGTTGGCAACAGGAATCCCACGGCTGCGAGCGAACTCGTAATCGACGTTGTCATATCCCACTCCACACCGCACGATCAACCGGCAGCAAGTCAGCCGCTCGATCGTCGCCCGCGTTACCCGGATGGTGTGATACACCAGCAGCGCATCGGCATCCTCGACGCGTCCCCACATCTGTTCCTCGTGAGTCACGTCCAACGATTCAACGACCCCCAACTTTCCTAACACGCTTTGTTCGACATCCAACGAACCATGTTGGAAATCTGCGATCACCACCCGAGCCTGCGCAGTCATCGTTGTTGCACTCCCCAGTTACTTGCCCAATTCCCGAATGCGAATATTTCGCCAAGCGACTTCGTACGGGCCTTGGCCTTTTCCAACGCCGTGGACCTGGAGGCTGATGAAGCCCGAGGGGTGTGTCTGGTAGATCTCGTCGTGAGTCAGGTCATCAATCGGCTCGCCGTTGATCCAGGTTTGAATGCGGGGACCCTTGGCGACAACGCGAAACTTATTCCATTCGCCATCCTTGAAATGCTTGTGCGGTTTGAGACGTGATTCCGGGGTCAGCCAACCGAATTTGGTGGATTCACCATAGATGTATCCTGCTTCCGCGCCGGTGCTGCCGCTGGCTTCAATTTCGACTTGCGGACCATTGACGCGGCCAAACTTCTCGTCCTTTTCCGGTTCTTTGGTCTTTGATCGGAGCTGCACGCCGGAATTCAGGTTATTGTCGTCCTTGACCTCAAACTCCAATTCGAAGTCTCCGTAATCCTTTTCGGTGCAGAGGAACGAATTGGGGCTCCCCTCGTTCGTCTTACCCACGACCGTTCCGTTCTCGACGCGATAAGTCGCGGTGCCGTTTTTCTGAATCCAACCCTTGAGCGACTTGCCGTCGAAGAGATCGGTCCACCCGTCCTTGTCGGCGGCCAAAATTGACGAACATCCAAACACAAAAAACACTCCGAGCGTCAGCGCCAGTTTCTTCATGGCAGGTATCTCCCAGTCAATGGTGACAGTTCTTTCCGGATCAATGCGATCCGAACTACACGCGGCTGCGCCCGAAAGTACCTGACGCTCAGCTGTCCGTCGAGACGCGGACGTGGCGAAAACGCCACATGTTTCCACAAATCAACCAGGCCCACGGCGACTCGAGACTGAGAGTTCGCTGCCAAGATCGGCGTAATCCCTGCTGGGTAAGGGCGTTGACCACAGATGCTACGAGCCACCCGCTTGTCGGCATTTGGCTTGCTTGGCTGGATGTTCCCACTTCTTTTTCGGTTCACGTTCCAAGGCGATCGACATGCGAATATTGCTGAGGTCAGTCGTTCTCGCCGCAGGGTTCGCTACGAGCGGTTGGTCCGCGGAACCCGATCAGCCCCCGTCGCCGGCCTCGACAGCGGTGACTGTGCTACTGAGCGATGAGCGCCGTTTCACGGCACATGTCGATCAGCGTACCGACGACGAAATGTTGTGGCTCCGTTTCGTGCGCGGAACCGCGGCGCTCAGCTCCGGTTTCACTTGGGATTTAGTACAGTCGGTGCGTGTGGGGCAGGATCATTACACCGCTGCTGAGTTCCGTGACATTGCTCCGCATTTTGCGTCGGGGCTTCCGGCCTCCTTCACCAAACAGGGACTTGGCTTGGCGACCGTGCCACCTACACCCAGGCTTGGTTCGTCGGACCACCGGGTCGGAGTTGGGGCGAACAAGGTGCAATGGCTGTCGGTTGACGCGGCATTGGCGAACTGGGATCGGGATGCAGATTTGGACGGCATCGAACTTCGGATCGCGCCGCGCACGGCGGACGAACGCGTGTTGGCGGTCGACGGCGCGCTGACGGTTGATCTCATCGGTCGCCACTATTTTCCGGCTGACGACGAACCAGGCTTTTCCAAACTGGGTCAGTGGTCGCAGCGGGTGCGAACCGCCAACTTCGTTGGCCCGTCGGGGGCGGTCTATCGCTTGCCGTTTACCTCGATTCAGCCCGATTTCGATCCAACTCTCCAGTCGATCGGATTGCTGCACGTCCAGCTCAACGTATTCGGACATGGCGACTTCGCCGCCAAATCGACCGTACGAATTCGATCGCATGACCCGATCCGCGATGGATTGCTCGAGCACGGAATCCATCACGATTCTTTTGGCAGATACCGTGCGCGGCATTGGTAAAACCGCGGTATAACGGTGGCACCCGCAGCACGATTCCAATTCGTTTAACCGCAAGCCGCAGGTGTGCGCGTCCGAGGAGGGCGCTCGACGCCGCCGCCAAATGCGCGCACGCCTGCGGCTTGCGGTTAAACGAAGATTGCGGTTTGGATCCGAAACTAACGGATGACACGGTGCCTAGGAATACTGCGAAGCCAACGCCGGAGAGTCCACGATGCGAGTGATCGTGTCCTGTGCGAAGTGTTGTCGACGGTACAACGCTACGGGCCGGCGCAGCGGCGCCCGATTCCGCTGCGTATGTGGAGAATCGTTGACGGTGAGTGCGCCGCGCGGCCATGATGCGGCGGTGGTCCGCTGTTCCTCCTGCGGCGCGCCGCGGGAGAATGACGCGAACGCTTGTGGACATTGCGGTTCCGATTTCACGTTACACGAGCGCGACTTGCACTCAGTCTGTCCGGCATGTTTGGCACGGGTCAGCGACAAAGCACGTTATTGCCATCATTGTGCAACTCCGATGTTCGCGGAAAACATGGCGGGGGAAAAAACCGATCTGCGCTGTCCCGTTTGCGACCCCAAACGCCGACTCGTAAGTCGCCGGCTGGGAGAATTCGCGGTCGCCGTACTGGAATGCCAACGCTGTGCCGGGCTTTGGTTAGGTCTTGAATCGCTCGAAGAGATGCTCGCCGCCGAGACTCGTGGCGACAAACGCGATGTCGGGCACGCGGAAAGATCCTCGATGGATACGCCTCTCGTCTCCCACGGCTATCTGCCGTGCATCCTGTGTGGCGAATTGATGTCACGCCGGAATCTCGCGCAGGGTAAGAGCGGCATCGTGGTCGACGTGTGCGGCCGGCACGGAATCTGGTTCGATGCGGACGAATTAGCGCAACTCATTGCTTGGACTCGAACCGGTGGGCTCGAAGACCTGCGTCGCGACCTGGCGCGATTGGTCGGGTCGAAGGATGGGATTCGAAAACGCCACGCGCTGGAAGAAGATCAATCGCAGACGCGATCCAGAACGGCGTCTCGGTCATCTACGGAGCCGGCCATGCCGACGATCGAGCGGGACTCGGAATGGATCGAAATCCTTCACAATCTCGCCGGCTGGTTGCTTGTCAGGAAAATCATTCGGTAGCTATTTGGGAGGGCGAGGCTCCTGCCGAGCCACACGCCAGCAAATCGCGTGGACTCAGGTCGTTAACGGGGGCTCAGACTCAGCGAATTCTTGGTACAGCCGTCCCGCGGCAGCCAAGTCGCCTGCGGAAGCCACGAACCATCCGCGGAGTCTCCCGCGCCGGATGACCCCCTTCTCAAGCCGGTCCGGAAACAAGGGCGTGTGCAGTGTGACTCGACCATCTCGCCACGTCAGTTCAGTAGAGCAAAAATCACTTGGATGCGCCATCTCGATGTAGCTGACCTGCGACGACATTCGCACAATGCAAGACCCGCGGCCCTCGGAACCGCGCAGCGTGTGCGCCCCGTCTTTTGAAATGAACCTTCGCGCAGATTCCGGCTGCTCGGTCGACGGCAACCACCATGTCTCGCTTGCCGGAAGTTCGGAGACGATGCTGGTTGCGGGATTGTCGTCGAGCAGGCCGGTATGGATTGAGACAATGAGCTCCAAGCCGATCGCGTGGGGTGATGAAAGACATCGCCAGTAAATCTCGGGTTGCGACGCCCGACTAGACGTCGGTGCGTAAACGGCAACGAGATCGCTTCCGCGGACCCAACATTCGCGGATTTCTTCCACCGGAGAACCGCTTGGCAAACTCAACCGTAGAAGGCTGGCTGCGGCTAGCCCGACCGGCTGATCCGCAGCGGTCATTCGAAGTGCATGGAGTCCCAGCTGCGGCTGCCGTAGATCAATCGTTCCGATCAGCTGCTCTGTCTGCAGATTCGCAAGTGTCTCATGGAGCTGCCACATATCGTTTGTTGAACAAAAAAACCCCGTCGCTCGTGGTTAGCGAAACGACGGGGCCGGAACAGAGAAGAGGCCGATTATGAAAATAGACCGACGACGAACAAAAAAGGAAACGAAAAAGGAAGTGGTGTGACAGTCGCGTTTCGGCCTCGTACAGGGGGCTGAAGTTGCCTCGATCATATCAGGATCAAACCCTGTGTCCAGAGTTTTTGGGAAATTTCCGGTAGGCGCGTGACCGTGGTTCCAGAACGGGCGGATGACCGTTTGGCGGGTCCGGCGGTTCCTGGTACGTTGTCCCTGACAGGCTGCCTTAAACCTGTCCAAGTACAACGTCGTAGGATGGGCACTCATGCCCGTCGATTCTGTCCGCGAGACGGGCAAGAGTGCCCATCCTACAAGAAACGGTCTAGTTTTTGGACAGGTTCTTAGACTGCTTGACCAGTCAATGGAGTGCCATGGATGTTGGAGTTTCTGAAAACTGCGGAGCACGCCGCCAGGACCGCCGGCAAGCTGCTGGATGACCTCCAGGGGCGGTGTCAAGTTTGGGCGAAAGGACCGAAGGATTTCGTCACCGAGGCGGACATTGCTGCCCAGCGAGTCATCCGTGAAACGCTGCTTGGTACCTACCCGACCCATGGCTTTATCGGCGAGGAAGACCAAGTCCAGCAGGTTTGGAATGATGACTGTCTCGGATACCGATGGATTGTCGATCCGTTGGATGGAACGGCGAACTTTGTTCATCAACTGCCCAGCTATGCAGTCTCCATTGCACTCGAGTTTGCCGGCGAAATCATCGTTGGAGTGGTGTTTGATCCGGCCGGGGACGAGTGTTTCACCGCCGTTCGCGACCATGGGGCGATGTTGAATGGCGAACCGATCCAGGTGAGCCGTTGCGAGCAATTCGGTGAAGCGATGGTCGCGGCAAGTTTTGCCCCAAATGTGTTGCGTGGTTCCGACGAAATCGCGCGATTCGTGGAAGTCCTCTTAGGTTGCCATTCGTTGCGCCGATTGGGTTCCGCGGCACTCAATCTCTGCTATTTGGCATCAGGAAGACTCGATGCGTACTGGGCCACAAGTGTCAAAGCGTGGGACGTGGCCGCCGGGGTCCTGATCGCTCGCGAGGCTGGAGCAGCGCTGACAGCACTTGATGGGAGTGCATTTGACCTGCAAATTCCCAAACTTGCTGGGTCGGCTAACTCCTTACTGCACGAACAGTTTTTGCAGGTTTTGACCCGAGCCACGGGAGGTCATTCTGCAGCCGGTCAAGGTTGAGAACTCATTGCATCGGTGGAAAAAAAATGCCGGACTTGTGTCCGCTCACGCCCTAACTCTTCATTCGACTGGGAGGGCTGGCTAAACTGTTCTTGGCAACTTATCTACGTTTCTCATCGAATTGCCAAAACTTGGTTACTCCCGAAGCGGGCCGAACCGGCGCAATTGCCGTCCTCAATCAGGGCGCGAATTGAGCCCGTTTGAATCGCTGGGAGCATTACGGACTATCCGAGGATCGAGTGCATGGGTCGAGTGGTTGTACTTTGCGGACTGGCATGGGTCGCATTCGCGGCAGTCCCCGCCATTGCGCAGCTGCCAACTCGCGAACCAACGCTACCTGTACCGCTTGCACAACCGACCACCACTCCGCCGGCAGCACCCGAAGGCGGCGGCGTCGTGGAATCGAAGCTCGGTCCGATCCGCGTCCTTGACGAGAAGGGAGCTTTGGTTCCCTACCCGTCGATCACCTTGGACGAATTAGAGCGGTTGCTGCGGCTCGTCGATCAGCAGCAGCGGGCCGTCGAGCCGCCCCGCTTTAATTTCACACCCGGAGCTACGATCACGGGCACCGTCAACGGCACGGCTGCTGATCTGGAAGTCAAAATCCAGGTCACTAAGTCCCCACACTCGGCGAATGATTGGGTCAGGATTCCGCTTCGATTGAACCAAGCCGTTCTGATGCCGCCGGTTACGCATAGCGGATCCGGCGAGTTTTTCCTCGAATGCGATCCCAAGGGAGCCGGTTATATCGTGTGGTTGCGCGCTGCGGCGGATTCGGCCCATACGTTCCAGGTCCGACTCAAGGCTCCGTTGCTTCTCAAAAATGGCACCCGTCAGCTAATTCTGGCGACGCCGGACATTCCGACGAATCTACGATTGGTCGTTTCTGGAAGTGGAACGGAGGCGCGGGTTAACGGAAATGTCGGCAACATCCTGAAGACGCACCGCGACGCCGCAGGCCAGACGGAGCTGGTTGTCGACACTGCCGGCGGTGAAATCGATTTGTCATGGCGAGAACTCGTGGAAATACCACCGGTGCTGGCGGCGTTTGGCAATATCTCGATTTCGCTGCAAGGGCATCAGCTCGAGTTCGACGCACAGTTGAACGTGCGCAGTTACGGTCCGCCCATTGATTCGTTTACGGTTCGTTTACCGCCTGGGACAGAGTTGATCAGCACGAATCAGTTTACCCAACCGGGGCAACCGACTTTGGAGTATTCGCCGTTGCCCGAAGCCGCCGACAAGGGCTCGGGTCGGCGTATCCAAGTGCGACGAATCGATGGCAAGACCCCGGTCCCGATCGAAGCTCGATTACGCTGCCAGGCAACCGGCACGGTGCTCGACTCCGTGGCTCCGTGGCAATTGGGTGGTTTTGAAGTGATCGACGCTGGGCTCCAAAAGGGAACGATCGATTTCCACGTCGAGGGAGACTGGTCCATTGACTGGATGACCGATGCCAATGTTCGGCGAGTTGACGATCCGCCGGATGTCTTGCGCAAACAACGCCCGGTCGCGCGATTCGAATACGATCGCCAATCGTTTTCCCTCCAGGCTTTGATCCGCGAAAAAAAGACCCGCATCACGGTCGAGCCAACGTGGCTGGTATCGGTCGAGGCACAACGCCTGACGCTGGACGGAACGCTTAAGTATCGCATCAGCGGTGCCCGGGCAAAACCCTTGGAATTCGACACCGCAGGCTGGAAGATCCAACAAGTCACTCCCGCCGAATTGCTGGCCGGCAATTGGCAGGTGGATGGCGACAAGTTGAGCGTGCCATTATCCGCCGCTGTCCAGAACGGTGCAGGTGAATTCGTATTGCACATTTTGGCGACGCGCGAACAAAGCGCTGCTGCATTGCTGGCTGCCGCGGCGGCTCGCTGGCCGCGTTATCACCCCGCGGCACCCAGTCTCACTCTTCCATTGCCGCCGCTCGGACCGGTTTCGTTACTACAATCCAAGTTGCAGGACCAGAGCAGCGAAGTTGCGTTTCCTCTGCCACATCCCGTTTCGGACGCCGGACTGTCGGCGTTGGTCGTGATTTCGCCAGCCGACAATATTGAGCTAAGTCCCACCACCGACCGGCTGCGAAGCCTCGTAAACGACAATTTGCCGCCAGAGATCAAACCCCTCGGACAGCAGCAACCACTTGTGTATCGCGAAGACGTCGGTGGTGAGCGCGCGGCGTTCGTTGGGCAGTTCCGCGTTCGAACGCAAGCGATCGCGGTGGCGGCGGAGAGTCGAGTGCAAATTGAAGAACGTGATACGGCCGTCGTGCAACATTTTAAGTACACGATTTTGTATGACCCCGTGGGGCGGTTGCGGTTCCTCGTCCCGCGGAGCCTTGTTGAAAGTGGTCGGTTCGAATTGCTGTTTGACGGCGTGGCGACCGCCTGGACCCGACACTCGGCTGAGCAGGGGGCCGAAGCCACACGAGTTCCCGTCACAATCGACCTCCGCGACCCTCGCATCGGTTCCTGCGAAGTCGTCTTCCGGCATCGGCAGGCACGAGAGCGGCCGTCAGACCAGAAACCATTCAACCTCACGGT
>CAZFLF010000145.1:0-10048 GCA_964519825.1 uncultured Pirellulaceae bacterium
CCTCGCTAACGCTTCGGGTTACGATGGCTGGCTAACTGCGATCGTCTTTTACAATGCAGGACTCAATAACCGCAAGCCGCAGGCGAGCGCTTTGAACAGAGATCGAACGCGCTCGCCTGCGGCTTGCGGTTAAACGAGTCAGCTGCTGAAGAAGACTCCCGACCGCGTCCCGTTCGCCTTACCTCTTCGGCAGAGCATTCACCTTCGGGACATCGATCATTTGGTTCGTCTTGATAACCGCTTCGAGCTCTTCTTGCCAGTAAGCAGGGAGTCCCTCCCAAGGATGAGGAGCCTGCCGATCTGTCAGGAAGACATAGCCTGAACTCTGCTGGATTACCGCCTGAAGCGTACGGCGCATTTCATCGGCGGTCTTGAGGTTGTAATGCAGAACGGCGAATCGTTTGGGGGGCAGCGCGTCCGCCCATTCGGGAAGCCGATAATTCTCAAAGCCCTCGTGGTGTTCGAACAGACACACTGTCGGAGCACTCGGACCAGTCAGATACTCCCGTGCACAAATGACTCCGGGATTACTCACCAGTTCGGCTTTGTCGATTTTCTGTCGAGCGTAAGCGAAGCACTCTTCTGCGAAGCGTACCTGTTCGACGCCACTCGGCTGTTCGTCAAAGAAGAAACCCTGCACTTCAGGATAGAAAGACTGCCACTGGTCAATGTCGGCCTTCACGGCGGAGAGAGGACGCTTCGCATAGCTCAGAGTGATATAACCGATGAGAGTAACCCGCGTATTTTTCCCCAGCCGGAACACCTCGCTGTAGTTCGGATCGACCCGTTTGCCCGGTCCGCTGTCCGGGTTAACGATCGCCGTGATGGGCGCTTTCGCGGCGGAATGGATGAGTGTCCTCCAAGACTGCAGGCCCTCGCCGGCTGGATAGAAATACGCCGGCACGAGCAACCGAACGGTCGGAGGAATGGGTTCCGCAGCGATCGCTATTCCGCAGGCCGCCAGCAGCGATAAACTCAGCAACCAGATTACCGTCTTCATCAGCATAGAAATCTCCGGATTCAGAAAAGAAATGTGGCCGCGTCTCTTCGAGACGCGCGGCCCTGTTGCGGAATGATTCCTACTTCTTGGGTGCGCGTCTCGGAGAGACGCGACCACTTTAACCAACGTAACCATTATCCTATCCGCGGAGTATCACATGCCTGGGAATACTGTTGCCGTACTGACGAATTCCGGCGGAGCGCACTTGGATGCATATCTGGCGGCACTGGCTGAAATTGTCGAAGCGGAGTCGGTCGTCGTGGCCGATCCCAGCGGCGCCAGCGAAACGGCGGCGCGGAAGACGCTGGGCGAGAAGCTCAAGAGTTTCGAACGCAACTATATGCCAGTGCTCACCAACCATCGGCCGACGCTGGCGCTCGTGACCATGGAAGCCGTGGAGGCGCCGCCGGTCATTCAGGCCGCGTTAGAGGCGAATTGCCACGTCTTGGCTGAGAAGCCGTCCTGCGTACGCCGCGAGGACTTTGAGCCACTCGCGCGGCTCGCCGATATGAAGCATCTGCATCTGATGCTGGCCTTTGCCAATCGCCTGCGATCGACCGTCCAGGCTGCCCGGAAGATGATTCAAGCTGGCCAGATCGGTCAGCTTTACGGCTGCGAGATGCACATCGTCGCCGATCAGACGCGGCTCAAGAGCCCGGCCTATCATCAATCGTGGTTCGCCGATCGGGCTCGATCCGGCGGCGGACATCTGATGTGGCTCGGCATCCATTGGCTCGATCTGATCATGTACCTGACCGGCGGAAACATTGTTGACGTCTGCGGATTCACCGGGATCGTCGGCGGCCAGCCGCTCAAAGCGGAGGACTCGGCGGCGATGGCCTTGCGGTTCGACAACGGCAGCTTTGGGACGATCACCAGCGGTTACTATCTTGATCGCGGCTATCACTCGCACATCAAGATCTGGGGCTCGCACGGTTGGATACAACTCGAACCACACGGTGGCGAGCCGCTGCAGTGGTACAGCACAAAGGACAATTCCACAGAACCGAAACGTTATGAAGGGCCGGCTGATCAAGCCAGCTACACGCCACTGGTGCGAGCCTGTGTGCGAGCCAGTCAGGAGCTCGAGCCGCCTCCGCTGACGACTCTCGATAGTTTGCGCGCGATTCAGACGGTCTTTGCTTGTTATCGCGCTGCGGACACGGGACGTGTGCAAAGAGTGCCGTGATCGCGTTCGTCATTCCCCTTCTCGGATCCAATACGGCTGTCGGATCCAAAAAAAAGCCCACGTACCTTTTCGGACAAGAAGTACGTGGGCGATCGGCATTATTTAGGTCGTGGCCTTTTCGCGTTTGGCTTCCCATTCTGAGGTTTGGGCTTTGCCGTCCCGCTCCCTTTCCGTCGTCCCTTTGATGGTGTCCCCATCCAACTTGCCCTTGTATTTGGTCGTCATCTTTTGGCCGTTGAATTCACGAGTCACGGCAAAGGAAACTTCGCCATCCTTGAATTTGCCGTCGTCGATTTTTGTTTCCGCGTTGTCGCGGCCGGGCATCACTCCGGTAAGTTTGTCACCTTCGAGCTTCAACTTGAGCGTCACGTCACGCTTCTGATCGTTGCGCGTAACGGTCCACTTCCAAGTTCCAGTCGGGTCGGGCTTGTCAGCCGCTTGAGCCAAGCCCGCCAGCCCGATGATTACGAATCCAAGTACCAAGAGTTCACGTCGTTTCATAGCAGTTCCCCCTAAGATTGAAGGTGTGACTAGAAGTCTGTAGATCCCGCGATGGGTGACTTCGACGTCAACTTGTACCCCCAGAATCACCCCAACGCAACGACCGGTGAGCAACTTTGCGAGTCGTTTACGATGCAACCGAGGCGATAAACATTCGTTTGGACCTGGTGGGTGCTAGCGATCGTGGCTGCAATTGTGTTACCGCCGTTGCGGCATCTGCTCCGTTGGCTCGATTTCGCCACGGAGCAGCCGCGCGCCGCTGCCGGTCAGCCACAGATAGTGATCGCTCGGCAGCCCCTCATAGGTAAGAAATCGGCTCGGCCCGACTGGCGGTGTGTTGGTGCATTTGAAGATAGCTGTCCCCTCGTCCATTTCATCGAACATTGCCTGGTAGATCATCGTGGCCCCAGCCTTCTTGGCTTGCGCAAACTGGGTCCAGAGGAATTCCCCTCTTAGCCGAGGAATCTGGTTCAGTGGAAAATCGGGTTTCATGTTGTGCCAGCTGAACCCGGGAAAAGCGACCGGCATGTATTCCTTCGCGTGCTGTTGACACCAGGCGAGGTCTGGCTGCCAACACTGCTTGGCATGTTCCGTGGCGGATTTCGGCGAAATGAACCGACCCACTGTCCAGGGGCTAATGATGTCGGCTCGAACGATCACTTCGTGAAGCCGTGGATCCGCGACGCTGTCTCGATCCAGGGTGCGCCAGCCGGTCGGAACACCGAGCATCACGGTGCAGTCCCCATATTGCTGGTCTTCCTTGAGAAACCGAATCAACTCCTCACATTCCGCCAACGTGTATTTTCTGCCGTCGTTGAACCCCACGCCCCAGACGGCCACGACGGGTTGCCCGTTGTGATGCAAGTACGCGCGATCGACTTTGTCATTGCCAATCCGCATCCGCTGGACCAGGAGTTTCCAGTCATCGATGACATGTTGCATTTGCCCCCGTTGTAGACCTGACAGATCGTACATGACCGCGTAGGCCCGTCCGTGCAGGTTCGCTCCCTCGCGGCAGTGCGATAGAACGGTGTTGCAATGGAGAAGGTTTTTCGGGTGCATCGTTTCGACAGCGAATCGCTGTACGAAGACCCCGTCGATTCCGTACTCCTGCATCCACTGAAAATGCCGCAGCACGGTCTTGCGGTTGTGCGAACTGAATACCGAGGCGACCGAACCGTCGGCATGCCGAAATTCCGTGGCGAACTTTTCGTCCTCATCGAATTCGCGGACGTCGGGCCAGAGGTCAATTGAGCAATGCCCCGGCGCGAAACGACCACGGCGTTGATAATGGGACCACCCTCGGCCTGCGCCATCTTCCGGAGCGGTGAACCAGCCTTGATATCCACACAGGATTTTTCCGTGCATGCTACGAACGTCGACGCCGCGAACGGAGTCGCCTCGGTACGGCTGCATCTTGGCAATCACCTCGTCGCGAGTCACGGACTCCCCGTGGGCGCCGGTGGCAACGAGAAGTACAGCTAGGTAGATCAGGAATAGCAGTCGCATGCGATATCTCATTCTGGATGTCCCTATGGCCCAATGGCATTTACTTGAGCGGAATGGCGCTAGCCACCGGTTTTACTTAGGAACCGAGGGCTAGCGCCCGTTCGCTCAGTGTCCAATTATTTAGCTGTGACAGTGCACTACTCCGGTTTGACCTTAAGCCGTGCGACCAGATCCGCCACTTCGCGTTCCAGATGCGGTATCGCTATCTCTGGCCCAACGCAGTCCAGGTCGTGCACTTCCCAGAACTCGATCTGTTCCAACACGGACGGGAAACCTCGTTGGATCATGGGGCGGTGTTCGGTTTCTTTTACCGCTACGACATGATCGGCTCGCGCGAAATCTTCCTGCGACACGGGTAAGGGCAATCGCTGGTAAAGATCCAGCGCGACACCAAGCTCGTTGAGCCGGGCAACCGTATGTCGCGACATGGGACCGGGATTATCGGCATCCAGGGCCAATCCGCGCGAATCCGCTTGCCAGGGCAATCGGTGTATTCCTGCTTGCCAGTTAAAGAAAACCTCCGCGAACCGGCTCCGGTAATAATTGCCGGTGCAGAGAAACAGGACAGTCTTCATTGCTTTTCCTTCTACCTTTCGAGGCCGGTGACGGCGTCTTGCCGATCCGCTGCACGCAGGCCGCGCAGCGATCATCCCGGCGATGGCACTATACTACTCCCGCATCGTGTGGCAGCGAACGTCCCCGTGCAACCACGCTCCATACGAGTTTACCTTGAACCACTAAGTTCGCGTTTCGCACTTTTGGAGTGCTGCGACTTGTCACAGCTTTAGGATTTTGGATTTATTTGTGAGTGTTCTGCAGCTTCAAAGTACGCGAAAAATCAATCCGTATGCCTTGCAAGGTGTGAACTCTAAACAAAAATCCCAAAGCGGTGATGAATCACCGCACTCCAAAACTCCGAAACGCGAACTAAGCAAAACATCAAATGGAAAGCGGCGCCGTCATGACACTCGGAGGCATCCTTGCCGATGCGAAAACGATCCAGGCGTGGATCGTGAACATCCGCCGTGAATTGCATCGGCATCCCGAATTGCAATATCAGGAAGTGAAGACCAGCGCCGTGGTGCGCCGCGAACTCGCTCAATTGGGAATTTCCTTCGACTATCCCATCGCGGAGACCGGCGTGGTGGCTCGTATCGGAAGCGGAGACGGACCTTGCGTGGCGCTGCGAGCCGACATGGACGCCTTGCCAATCAACGAGCAAGCCGATGTGACGTTTCGCAGCGAGTCGCCAGGGAAGATGCATGCCTGCGGCCACGATTGCCATACTGCGATGCTGCTCGGCGCCGCTCGATTGCTGAAGAGCCGCGAATCCGAGATCCCCGGAACTATCAAGTTTTTGTTTCAACCAGCGGAAGAGTGGGGCGCCGGCGGGCAGCGGATGGTGAACGAAGGGGCTTTGCGAAATCCAGAGGTGCAACGCGTTTTCGGCTTGCACGTCTGGCCCCAATTGCCCACCGGAACGATCGGCGGCCGAGCCGGTACGCTTCTGGCTGCAACATCGTCGCTCAAGATTACGATTCAGGGGCGCGGAGGCCACGCCGCATTTCCACATTTCACAATCGATCCGGTTCTCACCATGGCGAAAGTGGTGACCGAATTGCAATCGATCGTGTCCCGAGAAATCGACCCGCTGGACTCGGCCGTGGTAAGTATCACAGCGATTCACGGCGGCGAGACCTTCAATGTCATCCCAGAAACCGCCATGGCGATCGGGACGATTCGTTCACTATCGCTGGACGGCATTCAATCGCTACAGCAACGCATTCGGGAGATCGCCTCCCTGATTGCGGAAGCCAATCGCTGCCAAGCTCGGGTAGAATTCCCGGATGTCGACTATCCCCCCACCGTTAATGACGAGCATTGTTGGAAAGTAGCGTGTCAGCTCGGAGGGGAGTTGCTCGGCGCGCAACGGGTCCACGAATTGCCTCCAGTATTGGGTGGCGAAGACTTCGCCTTCTACGCTCAAGTCGTGCCGGGATGTTTTGTGGCCTTAGGCGTTCGCAACGACGCGATTGGCGCCACGTACAACGTGCATCATCCGAAGTTCAAGGTCGACGAAGATGCACTCCCCATTGGCGCTGCAATGCACGTTGCTTTTGCTTTGCGATCACTGGCGGAATTGCAGCGCTGAATCGACAATCGCTGACTTCGAAACCAGAAATCGGGCGAGCCGGCCAACATCACTGCGAACGGGTTTCGAACAACGCGCTGATCGACTGATCGTGGTGGATCCGTTTGATCGCCTCAGCCAGCAGAGTGGCGACGGTGCGAACCTGAATCTTGGGAATCAACTGGGCCGGCTGCAGCGGGATGCTGTCAGTCAGCAGCAACTGGGTGATCGGCGCCTTTTCGATGTTCTCGATGGCCGGGCCGCACAGGATGCCGTGCGTTGCCGCGACGAAAATCTCGCGAGCACCCGCCTCATGGACCGCCCGCGCCGCGCCGCAAATCGAACTGGCGGTAGTAATCATGTCGTCAAACATCAAGGCCACAAGTCCCTTGATGGGCCCGCCAATGATGTTCTCTTGTCGAGTCTCCAGCGCGCTGGTTCGCCGCTTGTCGACAATGGCCAGCTTGCCCCCCAAGCGTTTCGAATGTCCGAGTGCCCGCTTAATGCTCCCTTGGTCGGGGCTGACCACCACGATCTCGTCCTCTGACAAGCCCATGTTGAGGAAGTGTTCGTTCAGCACCGGCGCCGCATAGAGATGGTCGACGGGAACGTCGAAAAAACCTTGGATTTGAGGTGCGTGGAGATCCATGGTCAACACGCGATCCGCACCGGCCCGCGTGATCACATTCGCGACCAGTTTGGCGGTGATCGGCACACGCCCCTCGTCCTTGCGGTCCTGGCGGGCATAGCCGAAATACGGAATCACCGCCGTAATTCGCTCCGCACTGGCCCGTTTGCAACTGTCGATCATGATCAACAGTTCCATCAGAGTGTCATTGACCGGTGGACAGGTCGGCTGGATCAAAAACACATCCCGACCGCGCACGTCCTCATCGATCTTGCAGAAGTTCTCTCCGTCCGGGAATTTGCCCAGCGTGATCTCGGACAGCGGCAAGTGCAGGAAACCGCAAATGTCCCGCGCGAGCCGTGGGTTGGCTTGTCCGCTGAAGATCTTCAGTTCGCGCATAACAGTACCGCGAGCGGTTGAATCCGAGACAACATGTGTCACCTGTTGACGGCCAATGTCTCAGTTGAGACCGCCCAGGGCGTAACCCATCTTCCGCATTTCAGCGGCCACGATTTCAAGTTCCTCGACCGTATTAATGCTCAACGCCTCGCACGGCTTCAATACCGGGATTGCCCGCACTTCCTTCCCCTCTCGCAGCAACACACTTGGACAATCGGTGATGTAATATTCCTTCTGGCGATTGTTGTTGTCGATCCGATCGAGGGCGTGGAGCAACTCCCGATTGTCAAAGACATACGTGCTCATATTCACTTCTGTGATCTTCTTTTGTTCCTCGGTGGCATCCTTTTCCTCGACAATCCCGGCGAACTTTCCCTGGGCATCGCGAACAATTCGGCCCAGACCCGCGGGGTTCGGTTTGTACAGCGTTCCGAGCACCGCCGCCGGCCGATCCTGTGCAAATTCACCCAGCACGGCCCGCAATGAATCAGTTTGAGCCAACGGCGAATCCCCTGCCAGGATCAGCACCGGTCCGTCATGATCGGCGAGATGTTCGCGGCACATCATGACGGCGTGCCCTGTGCCCAGTTGTTCCCGTTGTTCAGCGAACTCTACGTCGCGGCGATTCGACAACTCGATTCGCACATCATCGCCGCGGTACCCAACCACCACGACTTTGCGTCGTACCCCGGCGGCTTCCACGGCGTCGAGCACGAAGTGCACCATGGCCCGCCCATTAACCTGGCACAACACCTTTGGCAGGTCAGACTTCATCCGGGATCCTTTCCCGGCCGCCAGTATGATTGCCAATGGTGCATGCATATTGGGAGTATCTTGCCACGCGAGATTTGGAGCCACCAGGGGTATCGCAGTAAACCGGTTGGCCAAGAAATGGTAAACGCGGCGGAATTGCTTCCTCGCCCCGCAATCGGCAGTCAGCTCAACTGCTTGTGTTGCCGACGTTTGCGAAACAAACCGCGGGAGCGGGGTTGAATTTGAGTACCATGGCGCCGGAATCAAACTCATGGTTCGCGTGATCAAGCTGATGATAGCGACGCCGGCAATTACGATTGCGTTTTCGGAAACGGATGTCGTTTCGGTGTGATCACTCACGGCCGACTTTATTACGAGATTTGTTCGCCGCAATAATCACTGATCAACTACGTTTAGATCTGTAGAAACACGGGAGCGGCATGGCGAGCGCTAGCAAACAGGATAGCGACGAGGCGCGTGTCATTCGTTGGGTGACGGAACACAGCGGTGCCGTGCGCGGCTATATCCTGGGATTGGTGCGCCGTGCGGATCTGGCGGAAGATCTCGTTCAGGAAGTGTTTCGTCGGGCCTGGCAGGCTCGCGAACGCTATGCAGAACTAGGTTCGCCGCGCGCGTACTTGCTCCGGATCGCCGACCGACTTGTCTGCGATCAGGGCCGTCGCGCGCACCGCGAGATTACGTTGGACGATGCAGCATGGTGTGAAGTGGAACCGTTGGATCGCGCGGCGACGCCAAGCGATCCGCTGGTTCATTCCGAGGCGAAAGCCGCACTGGCAGCCGCTTTGGCTACGTTGACCGCTACGCAGCGCCGCGTGCTCTTACTGCGGTACTACGGGGATCTGTCGTTCGAAGAGATAGCTGCGACGCTCGAATGTCCGCTCAACACGGCCCTCAGCCATTGCCGCCGCGGCCTGTTGGCTTTGCGCCGAATCATGACCGAGAACCAAGCATGAACGCCAAAACGAACGAACTTTTGCGCCGGTTGGAGCAAGCCACGTCGGCGACTCCCGTCGACCCCAGCACGCTCGACGAAGAGACGGCGATGCTCCGTGAGAATTGGCTGGTACTGGGAAAACTACTGACGGCTGCCGAGGGGGAGCCGCAACAGGTCGAAGTCGTCGAGCTGCGATATCCCGCGTCTGCACGACCGAGATCGTGGCGGTTGGCGTTGGCGTGCTTGGCCTCGGCGGTGGTCGTGACGGGCCTGTGGTTTGTCGTTCGTACCACACAATCCCACGACGCCCGGAACCAAGCCCGTACGAACCAAGCCCGTACTAATCAAGCGCGTACTAACCAAGCCCCCAATAATCAAACTCTGAACAACCATCAGCCAGACGGTAGCACCAATTCGAGGGCGTTGCCGAGCGAGGCTCCTGGGCCGGCCAACTCTGGAGCAACTGAGCTAGCCTGGGATGATGACTGGGACAATAACTTCGCCCAAACCGCGGTGGCTTTGCAGCTGTTTCACGGTCAGCGGGTGCGCGATTCGGCATTGTTAAGGCTAGAGGGGGAGCTGCAGGAACTCGCTCGCGACTTTGAATTGGGCTCATTATGAACTACTCGCGGAGATAACGTACTCAAGGAGAAAACGTGATGACAGTCAAGCAAATGGATAAGTGGTTGGTGATGGCAATGGCCGTGGCGTTGTTGTCGGGACGCGTGGCTGGGCAACAAATAGCCGCACCCGAGACGAAGCCGGCCGAAAAGAAAGCGGAGACGAAAGCCGCTAAGAGTGACGAACTACCGGCGTCGGCCAATCCCGAAGCACGGCGGCAGCCTGCACGTGATCCCTTCGGTCCTGATGACCGGCCGCGACCCTCTGAGCCTCGGCGGCCGGGCATCGCACCGGATGGTCGCCTTCCAGATGGTCGCCTTCCAGATGGACGTGGCCCAGATGGACGTAGCCCAGATGGACGT
>CAZFLF010000146.1:0-10043 GCA_964519825.1 uncultured Pirellulaceae bacterium
TGCCGCAACGACGCTTGCCGCGCGGCGAGCGAGTCTTCGTAGGCCCGATCTTCGACTTCGACGCAGACTGGCCCGCGGTAGCCGACATCACTGAGCACCGAGAAGAATCGTCCCCAATCCACGTCCCCGAGTCCCGGCAGCTTCGGCGAATGGTATTCGAGCGGGTGTGCGAGGATGCCGACGCTGTCGAGACGTTCGCGGTCGATTCGCACGTCTTTGGCGTGCACGTGAAAAATCCGATCCGCGAATTCGGTCAGCGGCTTCAAGTAATCCATCTGCTGCCACACCATGTGCGACGGGTCGTAATTCAGGCCAAGATTTGGGCTACCGATCTCGTGGAACATCTGTCGCCAGATCGTCGGTGTCGTCGCGAGATTCTTCCCGCCGGGCCATTCATCCCTGGAGAAGAGCATCGGACAGTTCTCAATCCCGATTTTCACCCCTTGGTCCTCGGCAAATTTGATGAGCGGTTTCCAAGTTTCGAGGAACCTTGGCCAGTTGTCTGCGACCGACTTGGTCCAATCGCGGCCGATGAACGTATTCATCTGGCGTACTCCGAGCAACGCCGACGCGACGATGACTTTCTTGATGTGCTCGAGGTAGAGTTGCGCCTCGTCGCGATTTGGCGTGAGCGGATTCGGATAATAACCAAGTCCGCTGATCTCGATGCCGGCTTTCGCGGCAGCGGCCATCACGGCGTCCGCGTCACACCGACCGAATTCGGCCACGTCAACATGCGTTACACCCGCGTAGCGCCGGTCGGCTTTACCTTTCGGCCAACACATTAACTCGACGCAGTCGTAACCCTCGGTGGCGGCGAATTGCAACACCTCGGTCAATGACAAGTCGGGCAAGATCGCGCTGACAAAACCGAGCTTCATGTGTTCCCCTTCGGCGCAATCGGCGGGTTCTCACAGCTTGGCGGAAGACTCCCTCTCCCATGAACTCCGGTTGGGCAGGGCACTAGGGGAGCTTTTGCGAGAGCAGCCAATCATAGACCGCTTGATTGTTGTACGTTTCGGTCCAGGAATCGTGGCCTGCTTCGGGGTAGACGGTGAACTTTACGTTTCCGCCCGCGGCCTCAATCGCCTTGACCATCTCTTCGCTCTGCTGAACGTTGACAATACCATCATTCGCACCATGAAATACCCACAGCGGCAGCGACTTCAGTTTGTCAGCGTCTTCGGTTTTTCCGCCGCCGCAAATCGGCACGGCGGCAGCAAATCGTCCGGGATTCGCCGCACACAGCGACCACGTGCCGTAGCCACCCATACTCAGTCCCGTGACGTAGACCCGTTTCTTATCGACTCGGTAGGCGGCCACGAGATGATCCACCAATTGGATCAACTCGGCCGGGTTAAATCGCTGATTGGCGGGACACTGCGGCGAAACGACTATGAACGGGAAGTCGGACTTGCTATCGACGATATTCGGTGGTCCGTGCTTCTTCACTAATTCCAGATCCGTCCCACGCTCACCCGCACCGTGCAAGAAGAGCATCATCGGCCATTCCTGACCGTCGTTTCGATAGTCCCGGGGCAGGAAGAGCTGGTACTGAATTTCCAAGTTGGTAGGGGCCTGCCCGTCGACTCCTTTGAGCGGCAGAGCCGCCTGCACTTGCTTGCCAGGCTGCGGTTCGGCTCCCTCGGACACGCTGTTCATTTCGAATACTCCAGCCACGAGAAAAGCCAGTATGGCGGCCGGGCCGCAGCCAAATAGGGAGACTCGTTTGTCTTGATTCCGAAACTCTATCAAGTTTTCATTCCGGGCTCTAACGTTGCCAGACTGGTTATTGATGGGTTCGGGCGAATTGGCAAATAAGATTGCTCATTCTTATCGGCGGCCATCATTGGGGACAACAAAACCATGGCGTATGCGAACATGGAAACGACATTGAAAAATAGATAGATGAGAAATAACCCGCCGACCTTATCCCACCGAGTAATAACGTAATAAAGCCCATAAAACGGCATAAATATGAACAAAAAGCCGCAGCTATTGTTTTCCGAAAATGCCGTCAGGACCATCCGGACGTAGCAGATAAACTCCATGAGTACGCAGAACCCAAAGAGAGTCCAACCACTGACCAAGAAGGCGGTTTCCCGCGGGATCATAAACATCGCCACCACGAAGCTAATGAGGCCTGCTAACGCGAGGAACAGCATCCAGGCTGGCATCCCTGTTCTCAGGGTCTTCTTGGCTTCGACTTTGTCGACCTCGATCTGCTTGGCTGCTCGGTCTAACAATGAATCGGCCGCCTCGACAAAACCGCGTTCACCTTGCTTGTAGACTTTGGCCCCTTCGACTTTTTGGCCTGACTGGAGATGGAATCCGCAATGGGTGCAAAGCACGGCGTCGGACTTCATGAGCGGTTCGCCGCACTGAGGACAACGCGCCCCCTGATGCTCTTTGAATCCGGCTTCGTCGAATAGCCCGGTCAGCGGAGTAAACGGCGCCGGGGTGGGCACGGGTCTCGCGGCAGCACCTGCTCCGGATCGAGCGGGGATCGGCAATGGCTGCTGGCACTTGGGACATTTCAAGGTCTTGCCAGCCATCTCGTCCTTGACGGCAAACGACTGGCCGCACTTGCAGGCTACTTTGATGGGCATAGTCGGAACGGGTCCACAGGTTGACTAAGCGAGTCGAAAAAATGAAGGCGGGAACATTGTGCACGGCCTTTCAGCCAAACTCAACCTGTCAAAATGACAAGCCACAGCACTCAGGCGTTTCGGCATCCTGCCACGGTGGCCGATTCGGTACCCCTTCGTGAACTGCACGAAGCCTGCAAGTTACTTGTTTCCAGTGACTTGAAGCCTAGGCAAGGCCGTTGGCGCGCCGGTTGCCATATACGGCCGGTCTACCGCAACGGAGTGCTATTTTGACAGCCACCGGTGGAATGCGTCTTTTGCCGGGCTGCGACGGGGATGACCGCTGTTGCGGGGATAACCGAGGATAAGAGCACAATTGTGACGTTGTTGGACTGTAGACGCTTGAAACTGAAACACCGTTTCCACGGGACGCGAGCTGACGTTTCAGTTCGGACGACTCAGGGAAAAACAATCGGAGGCTTATGAACATGGCGACCGCGACGAAGGCAAAACCGAAAATTAAGCTGCAACCTCTGGGCGACCGTGTCGTTGTCCAGCGCGAGGAATCCGAGGAAAAGACTTCTGGCGGCATCCTGCTGCCCGACAACGCGAAAGATAAGCCGGCCCGCGGCACGGTAGTGAGCGTAGGCAACGGCAAGCTCCTTGAAGACGGTTCGCGGGGCAAATTGCAGGTGAAGGTTGGCGATCGAGTCATCTTCAGCAGCTATGCCGGTGAAACCTTCAAAGTCGACGAACAAGAACTGCTGCTGATGCGTGAAGACGACATCTTGGCGGTGATTGAAGGCTAGTTTCTTCCCAAGATGAACCGGACTCTCGCAGCAGTTACGACCTTTTAGAACGGTGTTGCAAGTTCGGTCCGCCACAACAACAGCACCCGCACAACTCATTCGAGCGCCTTGACGCTCAGCACGGAGATAAAAGATGGCCAAAATCATTGCATTCGATCAGGAAGCCCGCGAAGCGATTCGCCGCGGCGTATCGAAGCTGGCGCGAGCGGTCAAAGTGACCCTCGGCCCGAAAGGACGAAATGTCATCCTACAAAAAAGCTTCGGTTCGCCGACCGTTACCAAGGACGGTGTGACCGTGGCCAAGGAAATCGACTTGGAAGATGTGTTCGAGAACATGGGCGCCCGAATGGTGCGCGAAGTAGCCAGTAAAACCAGCGATGTCGCGGGTGACGGAACCACGACCGCGACGGTGCTCGCCGAAGCGATTTTTATCGAAGGTCTGAAAGGTGTCGTCGCCGGCGTGAATCCGGTGCATATGAAGCAAGGGATCGAGAAGGCGGTCGCCGACATCACCGAGAAGCTGCAAAAGTTCTCGATCAAGATCAAGGATAAATCCGAGATGGCGAACGTGGCGTCGATCGCAGCGAACAACGATCGCGAGATCGGCGAACTGCTTGCGGACGCGATGTCAAAAGTTGGCAAGGACGGCGTGATCACCGTTGACGAAGGCAAGAGCTTGAAGACCGAAGTCGAATGGGTTGAAGGAATGCAGTTCGACCGTGGCTACCTGTCTCCCTATTTCGTCACGGATCCGAACACGATGCAGGCGGTGCTCGAAGACTGCTATGTGCTCGTATATGAAAAGAAGATTACCAACGTCAAGGAACTGGTGCCGCTGCTCGAAGCAGTCGTCCGCCAAGGCAAGCCGCTGTTGATTGTCGCCGAGGATGTCGAAGGTGAGGCCCTGACGACACTGGTTATCAACAAACTGCGCGGCACGTTCCATTGCGTGGCGGTGAAAGCGCCGGGCTACGGGGATCGCCGCAAAGCGATGTTGGAAGATATCGCAATCCTGACGGGCGGTACCGCCGTGTTCGAGGCGCTGGGTGTCAAGCTAGATAGTATGCAGCTGACCGATCTCGGCCGCGCGAAGAAAGTGATCATTGACAAGGACAACACCACGATCATCGAAGGTGCCGGTAAGAGCACCGACATCAAGGCTCGAATCGAACAGATTCGCCGCGAGATCGATGCTTCGACCAGCGACTATGATAACGAGAAGTTGGAGGAGCGCTTGGCCAAGCTGGCCGGTGGCGTTGCGAAGATCAACGTCGGAGCCGCGACTGAGAGCGAGATGAAAGAGCGCAAGGCTCGCGTCGAAGACGCCTTGCACGCCACGCGTGCCGCAGTTGAAGAAGGCATTCTGCCCGGCGGCGGAGTTGCACTGTTGCGTGCGATCTCGTCACTGAAGCCGGGTGACAGCCTCAGTCATGACCAGGAGGTCGGCTTCAACATCGTACTACGTGCCTGCCGCGCGCCGCTGACGATGATTGCCGAGAACGCCGGCCAAGACGGTGGAATCGTGTGTGAACGAGTACTCGAAGGCAAAGGCAACTTTGGCTACAACGCCCTGACCGATGCCTACGAGGATTTGGTGAAGGCTGGCGTGATCGATCCGACCAAAGTCGTGCGATCCGCGTTGGCAAACGCCGCGAGTGTCGCGACGTTGCTCTTGACCAGCGATGCCTTGGTCGCTGAAAAGCCCAAGGATGAGAAGGGTGGCGGCAAGAAGGGACATGGCGGCGACTACGATATGTACTAATCTCCGCCGCGGAAATCACTCGATAATAATCAAAACGGCCCGCTGATCGCACAGATCGGCGGGCCGTTTTTTTGTTGTATCTCCAGCTGATTTTCCTCCGCTCCGCACTCCTTGGCTGCAAAGACCGATTTGAGCGAGTACAGTTTTGATCGCCACGTTTGATCTTTGGCGGCTCACAGGAGTTGAATCATGCCACGAGTTTCCAACTTGTCGGTTCTCATGTTGTTTGCGACCGCGGCTATCTCCCTGGCACAGGAACCGGAAGATATTCGGCAGCTCAAGCTCAAGGACTGGCAGCCGCGTCCGATGGTGGTGACTAAAGTCTCTAATCCGCAGCGACCGGCATTCCCTGCGATCGATGTCCATAACCATCTCGGTGGCGGTAAACAGTTCCTCACTCCCGAACGGGTCGCGGGTTATCTCGCCGAGATGGACGCGGCCGGCGTGCGGAGCGTCGTTAACCTGGACGGCGCGTGGGGAGAGACGCTGAAGGAGACGCTCGCGGTGCTCGACGAAGCGCACCCCGATCGGTTTCTCACGTTCGCGCTCGTCGATTTCAAAGGCATCGACGACGAACAATGGTCACAGCGCGAGACCGAACGGCTCGAAGCGAGCTTCAAGGCCGGGGCGAAGGGATTGAAGTTTCACAAGACTCTCGGGCTCGGCTATCGATACAAAGACGGTCGATTGATGCCCGTCGATGACCCCAAGCTAACGCCGATCTTTGAGTTATGTGCCAAGTATCGGCGGCCGGTTATGATTCACACGGCCGATCCCGCCGCGTTCTTCACGCCACTCGATCGCTTCAATGAACGGTGGCACGAACTGAACGAACATCCGAACTGGTTGTTTTACGGTGCCCGATTCCCAAAGCGAGAAGAGCTGCTTGCGCAATTCATCAACGTCGTCGCACGGCATCCGAATACGACATTCATCGGCGCTCACTTCGGCAACAACGTCGAAGACCTGGCGACCGTCGGCAAGTGGTTGGACGAGTACCCGAATCTCAACGTCGATCTTGACGCACGAATCTCCGAGTTGGGGCGGCAACCGTACACGGCGCGCAAGTTCTTCCTCAGGTACCAAGACCGGATCATGTTCGGCACGGATACCACTCCGCGGCGCGAGGCCTTCCGAATCTATTACCGCTTTCTGGAAACCGACGACGAGTATTTCGATTGCGCGGCCAGTCATCATTTGCAGGGCTTCTGGATGATCGATGGCATTCACTTGCCTGCCGACGTTTTGGAAAAGGTGTATCACAGCAATGCCGAACGGCTGCTATTCGCAGGTGCGGATCGTGCGCCGGGCCGTCCGACCTATCGCGTGGCACGCACCGCGGATTTCGACGTGACCGGCGAAGGCCAGGCGGACGCGTGGGAGAAAGCGGCCTGGCTGACATTGTCGAGCCGCAACAAGGACGGTGACTCCCTGGAATCGCGAGTCAAGGTGCTCTATTCCGATCGCGGACTGTATGTCTTGTTCGACGGTGCGGATCGCAAGCTCTCCGCCAAGTTAAACGCAGACTTTCAGAATCTGTGGACGGAAGACGTCTTTGAGTTTTTTGTCTGGCCGGACCAGCAGGATCAAGTCTATTTCGAGTACGAGATTTCGCCGCTCGGATATGAATTGCCAATACTGGTGCCGAACCTACAAGGAAAATTCCTGGGCTGGCGTCCGTGGCACTACGACGGAGAGCGACGGATTGCCAAGGCGACTAGTGTTCGTGGTGGCAAGAAGGAGAGCGGTTCTGAGATTTCCGGGTGGCGTGCGGAAATATTTATGCCTTTTGAATTACTAAAACCACTCAGTAACGTGCCGGCGAAGTCCGGTACGGTTTGGCGGGCGAACTTCTATCGCATGGACTATGACAATGGCAACACTTTGAGCTGGGACTGGGCGCGCGTCGGTCCCAGCTTCCACGAATTCCAGAAGTTTGGAACCTTGGTGTTCGAATGATCGGCAGGGCAGGGGCAGCAAGGAGCAAGGTCCAATGAGCAAATCCCAAGGTGCAATGACCAAATCCCAAGGTGCAATGACCAAATCCCAAGGACCAAGGACAACTAGGCCCGTTTCGGCGGTGCCAGGAGAGTCAGACTGAGCACGAGTAACAGTGCGGCTGCGATCATTTTTCCTCCGGTTCCAATTCGAGCGATGCGGGATGAGTGGATTGCAACATGGGCTGCGGCCCACCAACTCGCGATTTCCTTTAGAACATTGCCAGCATGTGGTAAGTCACTTCAAAGCCTCCCACGACGTCCAACACCAGCGAAACGACCGTCACGAACAGTAGTCGAGAGTCGAGCCAGGGCATTGCGGAGGCCGCCTTATTTCAGCAGATCTTTCACGCGTGGATGGGTCACTTCGCCGGCATTCGTGACCATCGTGCCGGAGATGATTTCGTCTTCCAGGCTAAGACGTACCGCGCCGTCCTGGGCCATGTTCAGCAGGAATTTGGTCACGTTGTTCGCGAACATCTGGCTGGCATGGAAGGGAGCTTCGGCTGCCAAATTCGTCGGGCCAAGGATTACGACACCGTGATCGACGACTCGTTGATCGGGCTGAGTCAATTCGCAGTTGCCACCCCGTTCGGCCGCCAGATCGACGATCACGCTGCCGGCTTGCATGCCGGCGACCGCTTCCTTGGTAATCAACAGTGGCGAACGCTTACCGGGAATCGCCGCCGTCGTAATCACGACATCGCACAGCGCGACGACTCGTGCCATCGCTTCCTGCTGGCGCCGATAGAAATTCTCCCCGAGGTCTTTGGCGTAGCCACCTTGATCCTGAGCACCGCTGGTGTCGAGTTTCAGATCGACGAACTTGCCGCCGAGGCTTTCAACTTGTTCCGCACAGTCGGCGCGCACGTCCCAGGCCTGGACAACTGCGCCGAGTTTCCGCGCGGTCGCGATCGCCTGCAATCCGGCGACCCCGGCGCCGATCACGAACGCCTTGGCCGCACTCAACGTTCCCGCTGCGGTCATCATCATCGGGAACAATTTGGGCAACTCCAGCGCGGCGTGCAGCACGGCTCGATAGCCCGATATGGTCGCCATCGACGACAGGACGTCCATCGACTGAGCGCGTGTGATCCGGGGGATCAATTCCAGCGAGAAGACTGTCCCCTTCGTCGCCGCAGCTTCGCGCACGGCTTGCGGATGACCGAGCGGATCGCACATCGCAATGAGGATTTGACCCGCGCGGAGTGGTGGCCCACCGGCTGGATTCGCCCCGAGGCCGCGGACTCGCAACAGAATGTCCGCGGTAAGTGCCTCGCTCGCCGATCCGACAACGGTCGCCCCTTTATCCCGGTAGAGATTATCTGCAAATCCCGCCCGGAGGCCCGCTTCGGACTCAACGACAACCTGCAAGCCGACTTTGGCAAGTTGCGGAACGTTGTTCGGCACCATCGCCACCCGGCGTTCTCCGGCGGCAGTTTCCTTGAGTACTGCAACTTTCATGAATGGCACTCACCGCAAGCTGGGAACGCGCAAAATGGGACAGCGATCGACTTACTGGGGCGTGGCTGATAAGCGTCGCTCGCTACAGCCCATCTGCATTTCCATCGGCCCGCAGAGTTTACCGGGCTTAAGACACCTGCTAGCGAGTGCGTGATGGCGAGTTTGCGGTGTTTCCGGGCGACATAGCTGCTATAGCCAACGCCACCCACCGGTTGGCAACGATTTGGGTCGGGTGACGATCCCCCGCAAACTTTCCGCAGGTTCACCGACTAGGACCGAAATGAATGGTCGCAACGTTCTTGCGGGTTAGTCCGATACTTACATCTATATCGCATTTGCCCGCGAAACGTCTTTCCTACCAAGGATCCTGCGCAATGAGATGCTTCTTCCCCAAGTCAGCGTTTCTCCCCGTCCTGTTTCTCGCTATTAGTGCCGCCCCAGCCGCCGCGGCGCAACCTGTGGTCCCGGGGACTGGGATTAAGATGACGCAAGTCGGGGATGATTTCGAGGACCCGGAGTGGGGTTGGGAGCATTATTGGCCCAAGAGCAGTGACGAGAACAACAAAATGCAAAACGCTCCCGGCGGCGAGTCGAAGAACGGACGCTGGTTTGAAGGAATCAAGCGCGGCCATCCCGACTACGTCAAACGCGTCGCGACCCCGCCCAACGGACTGCCGGGGAGCAAGGGTTCCTTGCTGCTACGGACGTTGTACTCTGGCATTCCCGGTCACCCCAGCCACAGCCAGCAACAAGACGATTTCATTTGCAACGTCATGGAACTGCTGGGTGGAGCGATTCCGGTGAACCAAACGCCGAGTTTTGTGACGCGAATCTTTCTGCCACCAGTCAATAAGTGGGAGAATCGTTCCGGTTGCCACTTCGCAGTCCGAGCGGCGGTCGACACACATATTTACAAGGCATCGTCCGGCCAACGCTATCCCGAGCAGGAACTGTACTATCCCGGACTGTTTGTCGAATTTGAGACCAAGGAAGACTCGGGGTTAACGTACGACACGGCCTACCTGCGGGTGCGGGCGGACAACTCAGGTTACGACTACAAGGCCAAAGACATCACGACCACCGGTTGGTGGACGATGGGCATGTCGTTTACGCCGGACGGCGCGGTCCACTATTACGCCAAGCCCGGCGTCAAAGATCTGACCAAGGACGACTACATCACGTCGCATTTTCCCTATGGATATCGCTGCAGTCGGTTCCGGACGTTCTTCTTCGACGTCTGCAACGGCGACGACGGACGGACTTGGTCATCCGAGTTGATCGTCGATGATAGCGCCGCGTATTTCATCAAGACAAAATAGCGGCGGGCTCATTTCAAGGGTGGGTTCATCGGCGGCGGAACCGTTTGGCGATCTTGGTGGCGTTGTCAACTCACGGAATGGCGACTAAAGTCCCATTCATGTCG
>CAZFLF010000147.1:0-10025 GCA_964519825.1 uncultured Pirellulaceae bacterium
GGCTTGGCGCGATGCCGAGTACAACAGCCTGAGAAACTCTTCTTCCGGCAGCAAGCCGGCGCACGTACACGTCAGCAGCAGCCCGCCCGGACTAACCAATTGCATCGCCAGCCGATTGAGATCGAAGTGTTTACGCGTCCCCTCTTCGATTTCTTCGCGGGAGTTGATCAATTTCGGTGGATCCAGCACGACGACGTCGAATTTCCGGCCGTTGCGGAGCATATCACGCATGTAAGCGAAAGCATCAGACTGGGCAAATTGCACGCGGACTTGATTCAGATTGGCGTTCTCCTGGGCCAGTCGCAGCGGTTCCTCATCCAGATCGACTCCGATCACCTCGGCGGCCTGGCCAAGCTTTTTCGCCTGCACGGCGAACCCACCGGTATAGCAGCATAGATCGAGCACCGTGCGTCCGCGGCAGTACTCGGCGAGTCGCCGCCGATTGTCCCGCTGATCGCAAAAGAATCCCGTCTTGTGGCTCCCTTGAAAGCGCAAGCGAAACCGAGTGCCGAACTCCTGGATCGTGATTTGTGCCGGCAGCTCGGGCGAAGCGATTTGCTCGACCGCGGCTCCCTCCTGGGGCAACATTTTCGGAGCGGGACGGATCACGGCGTGCCGAGTACCGCAAAGTTCGTGCAAGATTTCGACAATGGCCTCGGCTCGTTGGAACATACCCAGGGAAAACGCCTCAACCGAGAGCGTGTCGCCGTAGCGATCCACCATCAAGCCGGAGACACCATCGGCTTCCGCATGGATGACTCGATAGGCGTCGGTGACTTCGTCGAGTCGCAATAACTCGCGTCGCAGCGAGACGGCACGGGTGAGCAACGAACGCCAGAACGCCTCGTCAGGCAACTCGGACCCACGACGGACCGTTCGCACGACGATCTCCGAACGTGGATTGAACAGCCCATAACCGAGCAACTGCTCGTCGTAGTACATCGCCACCCAGTCGCCGGGTCGGGCCTGTTTGTCGGCCGACGCCATCCGCTTGCGGTAGATCAGCGGATACGCCGTCGGGGACTTGAGAAACACGGCCGGAATCGGCTTCGTCGGGTCGGGGCAAAGTGGTCGTGATTGTGGATTCGGCATGTGGCGATTGTAACTTCGCGTTGCATGTTGGACAGGAAGATCAAGGACAGGAACATAGGAATGCGGTTCTTCCTGCTGTTATATTCCTGTCCTCGATTTTCCTGTGTTATTCAGCCCGGTTGTTCTCGAATGCCCGCACCGTACGAAATCATCATTGGCTTGGAAGTCCACGTCCAACTCCTCACGCAGACGAAGCTGTTCTGCCGTTGCAGCACCCAATTCGGCGCACCGCCGAATACGCAGACCTGTCCAGTCTGTATTGGGATGCCGGGCAGCTTACCTGTCATGAACGAGAAAGCGTTTCGCTTGGCGATGCGCACAGCCGTGGCGCTGAACTGCGAGATTCCCCGGTTCACCAAATGGGACCGCAAGAATTACTACTATCCTGATCTGCCAAAGGGGTACCAAATCAGCCAATACGATTTGCCCATGTCGAGCAACGGCTGGCTCGCAATCAGCGATCCGAAGGGGGAATTCGAACCGAAGCGAATTCGGATTATCCGCGCTCACCTCGAAGAAGATGCCGGCAAGAGCATGCACGACGAGGCGCAAGGCAAGGCCGACAGCCGCATCGATTTGAACCGCACCGGCACGCCTTTGCTGGAAATTGTCAGCGAGCCCGACATGCGATCGCCCAAAGAAGCCAAGACCTACTTGCAAGAGTTGAAGCTGTTACTGACGTACCTTGGCGTCTCCGATTGCAACATGCAGGAAGGGAGTCTCCGCGTCGACGGTAATATCAACCTGCAGATTGACAACTTGCAGGGATCGGTCTTTACGCCGATCGTCGAAGTGAAAAATGTCAACAGCTTCCGCGCGGTCGAGCGGGCTTTGGCGTATGAGGCGGAGCGGCAATTCGAAACTTGGAAAGAAACAGGAGTCACCAAGGGAGGCGCCGGCGGTCATAAACAGACTCGCGGTTGGGACGATCAAGCGCTGATGACGCGACCCCAACGCCAAAAGGAAGAATCGCACGATTATCGCTACTTTCCCGACCCTGATCTCGTGCCGGTCGTCGTTACCGCGGAGGAAGTCGACCAGGTGCGCGGGGATCTCGGCGAACTCCCCGCTGCGTTGCGCCAACGATTGGAACGACTCTATGGAGTCTCGGTGTATGATTCGGACGTGATCGTCAATCAAGGACGAGTCTTCGCGGGCTACTTCCAGACCGTCGCGGAGGGCTGCGGCGACGGGAAACAAGCTGCGAATTGGGTTACCCAGGAAGTTCTCCGTCTGATTAATGAACAAGGGATTACGATTGAACGTTTCAAAGTTTCCGCAACAAGCCTGACCGACCTGCTCATGGCAATTCGTCGCGGAGACATTCCTGGCCCGCGTGCGAAGGAAGTGTTTGCGAAATTGATCGACGGACTGAGCGTCGCGGATGCGCTTGCGACACTCGGAATCGCCAAAGTTGACGAGTCAGAATTGATCCGCTTGTGCGAGGAATTGGTTGCAGCTAATCCGAAGACCGTGGCGGACGTCAAAGCCGGGAAGCTACAAGCCGCCGGCTCGTTCGTCGGCCAAGCCAAGAAGCGCAATCCCAACATCGATCCGACGCGTGTGCGTGAGATTTGCTTGCAACTAATTCAACGCCTATGACCGCGCCCCAACCACGTCCGATTGTCACGCTGACGACCGACTTTGGTTTGGAGAGTTCCTATGTCGCGCAAATGAAGGGGGTAATCCTGTCGCGGAACCCCGACGTTTGCCTAGTCGACATTTCACATTCCATTGCACCACAAGACATTCGCGGTGGCGCGCTGATGTTGGCGGATGCCTGTCAACGATTTCCAGCGCGGACGATTCACGTCGTAGTCGTCGATCCTGGCGTGGGAACCGATCGACGGATTGTGTTCGCACAGATCGGCGGCCAATGTTTCGTCGCTCCGAACAACGGACTGCTCACCCTAGTCGCCCAACGCGTCGCGCCGTCAAAGCTCGTCGATGTCACGAATCGGTTGTACTTTCTTCCTACGGTCAGCGCCACGTTTCATGGTCGTGACATTTTGGCTCCGGTCGCGGCGCATCTTAGCCTGGGTTTGAACCCGGAACGGCTCGGCGAGCCACTCGAATCGTTGGTGATGCTGCCATTCCTCAAGCCGGCCATCCAGCCGCGCCAGATCGTGGGGCAAGTGGTTCAGATCGATTCGTTCGGCAATTTAATCGCGAACATTACGAGCGACGAACTCGCGGGCCGGACGACTCCTGAGTCAGCAACCGTGCAGTGCAAATCGGCTACGACGACGGGTTTGGTGACCACGTATGCCAGCCGCCCTCCAGGGTCATTGGTCGCGGTCGTTGGATCCAGCGGCCGACTGGAACTGGCAATCGTCAACGGCAACGCGGCAGCGACGTTGTCGGCTGGCTTGGATGAGCCGGTCATCGTGACGTGGTAATTCGAAGAATTCGCCGGGTTCGCGGTTTTGTCGAAGTACAACCTTGGACTGGGTTTTTGCCAGCGAATCGACTTGGCCCTGCTAGCAGCAGTCCGTAGAATGGCCGCCACTTTCCCGGAACAACAGATCGCTGCGGGCGGACGCCACGAGCGGGACATGCGCTCTCCGCTAGTCGCCCGGTGTTTCACATTGTATCGACCGAAAAAAAGAACTCATTCGGTCGCGGAGCCTCATCGTGCCAGGCCAGATTGTCGGCAAAATCGTTGCTTTTTCCCAGCAAGGGAATCTGGTCTCCGATATTACTGCGGAGCAGTTGTGCGACGCTCCTCGCGATGAAAGTGTCGTGATTCGTTGTGATGAGCACGAAACGAACTGCTTGTTCGAACGTGAACACCAGCAGCCTGATACGACGCTGATCGCCATCCTCGGTTCGAGTGGACGGCTCGAATTGGAGATTGTCGGGGACAGTGCCAAGACTATGCTCGGCGTGCCACTCGGCGAGCCCATCGAAGTGTGCTGGTGAGGACTGCGGAATGATCGGTAAATAGGAGAGTGGGTTGTGGTCCTGCGGCCTTTGTGTTGCAGAGCAACACGGCCACGAGAGAGAGCATCATGACGACCATCGAGGATCTGGAACGCTGGGACCGAGAGCATGTCTGGCACGCATTCACTCAGATGTCTGAATACCAACCGTTCATCATCGCGCGAGCCAACGGCTGTCGCCTGGTGGACGTGCGGGGGCGCGAGTACCTCGACGGGGTCAGCAGCTTGTGGTGCAACGTGCACGGGCATCGCCACCCACTAATCGACGCGGCGATTCGCGAACAACTTGGCCGCGTCGCCCATGTGACCAGCCTTGGCATGTCGTCCGTCACGACGATCTGGCTGGCTAAACGACTGATCGATCTCGCGCCGCAGGGCTTGGCGCATGTCTTCTTTTCCGGCGACGGATCGTGCTCGGTCGAAGTCGCGCTGAAGATGGCCATCCAGTATTGGAGGCAGCGCGAAAACCCGCGGCCGGCGAAGACCAAGTTCCTAGCATTCGGCGAGGCGTACCACGGAGACACATTGGGCAGCGTTAGCGTCGGTGGAGTAGCACGCTTCCACGAGATTTTCCGTCCACTGCTATTCGACGTCGTTCGCATGCCGCTGCCAGACACGTACCGTTTGGCTCCCGGAATCACCCGCGAGACGGCTTGTGAAGCATATTTGAAACAGCTTGCCGCTGCGCTCGAACAGCATCATGAATCGGTCGCGGCAGTGGTGATCGAGCCCCTCATGCAGTGCGCTGCGGGAATGATCAAGCATCCCAGCGGATTCTTGCGTGGCGTGCGCGAATTGACTCGCCAGTATGACGTGCTCCTGATTGCCGATGAGGTCGCAGTCGGCTTCGGTCGCACGGGAAAGATGTTTGCCTGCGAACACGAAGAGGTCGCACCCGACCTTCTCTGTTTGGGCAAGGGACTCACCGGCGGATATCTCGCCATGGCCGCGACGCTGACAACGGATGAGGTGTGGCAAGCATTCCTCGGCACCTACGCGGAGTCCAAAACCTTCTTTCATGGCCACACGTATGGCGGCAACCCACTCGCGGCCGCCGCGGCAGTCGCCTCGCTCGAAGTATTTGACGAAGAACAGACGCTGCTTCGGATGGAGCCAAAGATCGAGCTGCTGGCACGGCATCTGGCTCGCATTGCCGAACATCCGCAAGTCGGCGACGTGCGGCAGTGCGGACTCATGGCCGGCATCGAGCTGGTCCGCGATCGTGCAACACGTGAGCCGTATCCGTGGGTCGAGCAGCGTGGGAAGCGGGTCTGCGACTTCGCATTGTCACAGGGGGTCTGGTTGCGGCCGCTCGGCAACGTCGTTGTCGTCATGCCGCCGTTAACGATCGGACTCGACGAGTTGGACCTAATCTGCGACGTCGTGAACCGCGGTGTCGCAGCCGCCGCGCTGTGAACTTCCGGGGGGCATACTTCCGCTCCTTGTTGGATTTTGCCGAGCATGCCAGAATCTCACAGCAGAGGAGCCTTTCTGATGGCGGACAGCTTTCGTAATGCGCTTGAAGTATTCGACAACCAGTATCCCGACCGGGACTACGAGATCGAGATCATCTGTCCGGAGTTCACGTCGGTTTGTCCCAAGACCGGTCAACCTGATTTCGGAACGCTGACTTTCACATACGTTCCGGACAAAAAATGCGTCGAACTGAAGAGTCTCAAGCTCTATCTGCAGAGTTTCCGCAACGAAGGTATCTTTTATGAGATGGTCACGAACCGGATTCTGGACGATCTGGTCGCAGTTCTCCACCCACGCCGAATGACCATTGTTGCAGCCTTCACGCCCCGCGGCGGAATCCGAACGAACGTAACGGCGACTTTCACGGCATCCCGATAGCGAGCGGTAAGCTACTTTGGATCCACACGTTGTGCGTACTCGGCGATCCGCAGATTCCGGAATGACAAGTCCGTCGTCGGATCATGTCCTTGCAGCATGATGGTCCCCGGTTCGTTGCGCTGACCCATCCGTGGATTCTTATGCGGCTGGCGGTCGTCGGTCCAGTCAGAGACCTGGTAGCCGTTCACCCAGGCAGCCATGTGACTGCCGTCGGCAACGAGCGTCATGCGAAACCATTCCTGATCGTTCGAAACGACTTTTCGAGCGTCCTGTCGCCGGAAGATGCCGCCGGTGCCGCAGTCGACCGGCTTCGTCCGGTCACCACCTTTGAATCCGTTATGGATTTGGCACTCGTAGCCGTTCATCTGTTCGCCGGGAATACTGCGAAAGAAAATGCCGGAGTTGAGGCTCTTCGCGTGGCTGATACATTCGAGTTGCAATGCAAAGTCACCGTACGACTTCTTTGTCTCGAGTTGTCCGCGCCCGTTCTTGACGTTGATCCAACCTTCCGGCGTCACAGTGAATTTGCTCGGCATATCGGGGTATTGATTCCAGTCCGAGAAGTCACTGCCATTGAACAGATTGGACATCGGGAGCGGTTTGAGCTTGATATTGCGAAACGCAACGTGGCCCTGATTCAATTGCAGGCCGATATGGCCGCGAAGGAGGGGCTGAGGATCGGTGTATTCAAGCACTTGCTTTCCGTTAATAGCCACCTTGACCATGCCGCCGCTGACGGTGACCTCGAACGCCTGCCAGTCGTCGCTGACGAAATTGCCTTCGGCTTTGGCGCGTTTCACGAGGCTGCACGTTGGAAACGGATTATCGGGTGGCGCGATGTTCAACTCATAACAATCCTTGGCTGGATCGGTCGGTTTGAAGGGTGTGTGCAAGAAGATGCCGCTGTTGGTCGCGGCTGGCGAGCGAAATTCGCACTTCAACACATAGTCGGAAAATTGTGCGGTCGTACTGAGCAACCCGGGCGGACCGGAGTCGACGACGATGGCGCCGTCTTCCACGCGCCAGTTCGCTTCGCTGTTGGGTTTCCACCCGAACAAGGTCTGGCCATCGAATAAGGCGATCCAGCCTTCGGCCAATTCCTGCTCACTCAGCAAGGCCGGAGCAGGCGTTTCAGCCGCAGGCTCGTTGGACGGGGCGGCGACGCGCGTCTCGTCCGCCACTGCGACGGGTGCGGAAGTGGATTGCGGCGCTATGTTGGGCTGACAGCCAGCCGCGAAAGTCAGCAGCCATAGAAACCAGCAGCGAATGAACATCGGTAGAGGTCAGAGGTCAGAGGTCAGAAGTTAGGTTCAGAAAACAGAGTTTAGAGGTTAGGGACGAGGTCAAACAATGGAGCAAGGGGCAAAATGCGATCGAAGCCCCCGTTCACTGAAATGCAATGAGTACGGAGGACGGGGTACTGGGTACGGAGTGCTGGTACGGAGGAGTCACTGGCGCAGTACATGGGAGTCACTCGCCCGTTAGGGCTTAGTGCAGAATTTGCTCCGTACGCCGTACTCAGTACTCCGTACCTCTGACCTCTGACCTCTGACCACTGACCACTTTCTAGATGGCCGACGTCGTAACCATAGTGACCGAGGGGACGGAAAGGGGCACAGCTGGAGACTTCCCCGGCTTGGCGGAAAACGGCGGCCGATTGGAATCGTCATCACCAAAGCAGACGCCGAGTGCCTGGGCGGATTGCACGGCGGAACTATGCGGATCGACGCGGGACAATTTGTTCACGGCTTCGATAATCGGCACACTGCTGATGGCGGGTGGATTGTAACAGACCATCTCACCGAACCTGCCTTCGATAATCAATCGCACGGCGTGCGCGCCGAATTGAGTGGCGAGGACGCGATCAAACGTTGTCGGAATGCCGCCGCGCTGGAGGTGGCCTAACACCACGACGCGAGTTTCGCGTCCGATCCGCTTTTCGATCTCATAGGCGACCACATTGCCAATGCCACCCAGACGCGTCTGACGGCCATCCTGTTGGACTTCTTTCGTGACCATGCCGCCGTCCGGCAACTCGGCACCCTCGGCAACCACGATCAAGGTGAACTTCTTTCCTTTCCGATCTCGCTCCAGAATCTTGGCGCAGACATTTTCAAACGACCAGGGGATCTCGGGGATCAAGATCACGTCACCGCCACCGGCGATTCCAGCGTAAAGTGCGATCCAACCCGCGTGGCGGCCCATGACTTCCAGCACCATGATGCGATCGTGGCTGGCGGCGGTGGTGTGGAGGCGATCGAGCGCGTCGGTCGCACACGTGATCGCGCTGTCGAATCCAAATGTGAACGCGGTGGCCGACAAGTCGTTATCAATCGTCTTGGGCACGCCAACCACTGGCAGACCGTATTCATGGAATTGCTGCGCCACGGCAAGCGAACCATCGCCGCCGACGCAAATCAGACCGCAGAGTCCCAGTTGCTGCATCGTTTGCCGGACACCCGCCAGCAACTCGGGATCCAGGTTGCGTTGATCGGATACGCCGACGGTCGCGGCAAAGCGGCCTTTGTTCGTCGAGCCGAGAATCGTGCCGCCGGTGCTGAGAATTCCGGTCGTGTTCTTATTGTTCAGTGGGACATAGGTAACCGGCTCAACCAGTCCTTCATATCCTTTGAGGAACCCGACCATTTCATAGTTGTGGCGTTCTGCGGTTTTCAACGCGCCGCGGATGACCGCGTTCAAGCCGGGGCAGTCCCCGCCGGAGGTCAAGATGCCGATGCGTCGTTTCGAGGGTGACATGTTTGCTCTCTCACTGTGTGATGTGGACCATTGTTTAACCGCAAGCCGCAGGCGTGCGCGCTGAGGTGCGTGAATTTCAACCGCGTGCCAGCGCGCACGCCTGCGGCTTGCGGTTAAACAAATCGGGTTACCCGCGTCCCCACAAGTCTAGGACAAGGGCGGCGCAATCCACCGGACAAGTTCCCCCTCATGATCGGCAGAACTGATACGAACCGCAGTCGCCTGCCAGCGCACGAACCCGCTCACCCGCCTCGCCATCCCCTAGAGCGCCCCGCCGGGACCGATTCAAATGGTGACTCGTATTCTCCACAGAACAACTACGCCGATTACACACCATCAACGATCCGCAAGGAGAAAAGCCATGATTTGGAATTGGGTGTCGACTTCCACTTTGGTTTTGTTTCTCACAGGAGTCTCGCTCGTCACGGGCGCCGAGAAAGATTCGCGGCTGTTTGAGATTCGTACGTATTATTCGCCTCCCGGGAAGCTGGACGCCCTCCATGTACGCTTTCGCGAGCACACGACGAAGCTGTTCGAAAAACACGGTATGACCAACGTCGGTTACTGGACGCCGATCGATAACTCGGAAAACAAGTTGATCTACATCCTGGCGTACCCCAGCCTGGAAGCCCGCGAGAAATCTTGGCAGGCGTTTCTGGCCGATCCGGAATGGAAGAAGGTCCAACAGGCAACGGAAGCTGGTGGAGCGATTGTGACCAAGGTCGACAAGGCGCTTCTGTCTGCGACCGACTATTCCCCCGCGATCAAGCCGTCGTCCGCCGGTGATCGCATTTTTGAATTACGGACTTATATAGCCACACCGGGGAATCTCGGTCATCTTCACGCCCGCTTCCGCGACCACACGGTCAAGTTGTTTGAAAAGCATGGCATTACGAACATTGGCTATTGGGGCGTGGCACCTGGCCAGAAGGGGGCCGACGTGACGCTGATCTATGTCATCGCGCACAAAAGCGCCGACGCCGCGAAGGCTTCGTTCGACGCATTTCGCAAGGATCCCGCTTGGGTCGCGGCTCGTACCGCGTCCGAAGAAAAAGGGGGCGGTTCGCTGACGGCCACGGAAGGGGGCGTCAAGTCGGTGTTTATGCAGGCGACGGATTACTCGCCGCTCAAGTAGATCGCTGAATTTGCAGAATCACGCTTTCGACATCGCTACCAGACATTGGATAGCGGGCGACGCATTCTAATTCGAGGCCGCGCAGTAAACCCAGCCGCGCGGCCTCGCTCTTTTCGTCCAGCCAGCGTGGACCTTTGATCGCCAGCAGGCGTCCAAATGAAGTCCATTCCCGATCGAACCATCTGAGCACCTTGTCCAGCGGACCCACAGCGCGGGCCACTAGTGAATCGAACCGGAAGTCTTCC
>CAZFLF010000148.1:0-9994 GCA_964519825.1 uncultured Pirellulaceae bacterium
AAAAAGTACGATCCCCGCCACGATCAGCCAGCCAAACGCGCCGTTGCGGTCTATCATCGCGATGCCGCCGATGACCATACCAATCGATGCTAACACCGACGTCCAACCGATGAAGATCGCGCGGCGGCGTTTGGCAAACCACTCGTCACTCAGCCCGATTTTGATCGTTGCAGTCTTGCGCAGCGCCAGGGCGAGGATCACGTAGATAAGTAGATTGGCCAAAAGTGCCACGAAGATAGCGGGATGATGCCAGGACAATGATCGCTTCAGTCGTCGTTCTGTCGGGACGTTGCTCTTCACGCATCGGCTCGGCAGCGTGGCAATCTTGTGCATGACCAGGAGACTCCCCTTACGCCACAACTCACGGTCGTCGATCATCTCGGCCTGATAAACGGATTCGGCGGCCTCCGGTGATTGGTAAGGATTCGTGGGGAGCGACATGATTTGGCCTTTCGCTTGTCGCAGCCGTTCAGTTGAGGTTAATTTGACGGATAGGAATTCTGATCCCCACCCCCGCCTGATGCAACCTTTCGAAAGTGGGTCACTAACAATTGCCAGCCTCGGCCAGGACGTATCGGAAATCGCTTGGACCAATCCATGCAGCGACGTAAGCTGGAAGTTACTCGACTGCCGCATACAAATCTGGCCGTCCGCTAATCGCTCACTCTTTCAAGATCGATGCCAACAACTTCGTGCCGATTCTGGTTTCGCTTCAGCTTACGATTTGCTTTCTTTGTTTTCTCAGTGCTCGCCCTGGCACTGGCTATCGTTGGGAATCATCTGCATCAACACTATGCCGAGCGTCGGAGTGCGTTTGAAATTGAAAGTGCTGGTGGATACGTTGCGAGTACTTTGCTCGGCTGGCTCAGCGACGATAACCCTGAACGTTGGGAGGGTGGGCCAAAATGGTTGGGGCGCATTGTGTTCATTCGACTGAGCGGGAGCGATATCGATGACGAACACCTGACTCGCCTTGACTTGCAACACTGCGAGCATCTGCGCGGGTTATCGATTGGGTACGATGCGGTTTTCGGTCTCGATGGTCCGAAATGGGAGACAATGCCGGCACCGATCACCGATCACGGGATCGTCAAGTTGCCGCCGTTTCCAAAGTTGCAGCAGCTAAACTTGTGGGATCTACCGGTTGGTGATGCCGGTTTGATTGGTCTTGCGCAGAAATACCCTCAGTTGGAGGCAATTGACTTCTCGGGCACAAGGGTTACCGATCTAACCATGACGGAAGTCGGCAAGCTTGGCCAGCTCGAGCAACTCAACTTGCGCAAAACTCTTATAACAGACGACGGACTAGTACATCTGGCAGGATTAATGAAACTTAAGTTGCTGACGTTAAGCGAGGTAACGATTACAGGGCACGGATTGGCACACCTCAATGGTATGTCGCACCTCACTATGCTCGACGTCCGCGATACTGGAGTCGCCGACGATGCCGCGCCACACATCGCAAGCCTTCGACAACTGAGTAGTCTGATTCTGTGGGGGACGAATGTCGGCGACGACGGCATTGCGCATATCGCAACCCTGAAAGAACTTCGATATCTCAACTTGACAGACACGAATGTCACTAATATTGGCGTGAAACATCTAGACCAACTACGGCAGTTGAGCGACCTGTCGCTGATCGGAACGAGTGTCACTGATGTCGGCTTGGCAGACTTAGCCGGTATGCCGCAACTAAAACATGTCTCGCTTGATAGAACTGGTGTGACGATGATTGGAATCGAAGATTTTCTACGCCGCGAACCCGACCGCACTGTTCTTTACAACTCGAAGATCCTCTACGCCAATGATCTATCGCCGATGCCGAATGTTCGTTAAGGCAAGCAGAAGTTCATGCAATCCCCCAATCGCGACCGCCAGCAGGACGCTTAGCATGGCGATTGACTCTAGCCCTGCTCGATCGGCCAATACTCCGGCGAGTGCCGGAATCAGAGCCGCGCCGATCGTCGCCGCGCTGACCTGGAACCCGATAGCATGAGCGGCATATTCAGGTCCTAGTCGTTTCGGCGTGCGTGCCATTAAGCAGGGATAAATCGGCGCGAGCCCCAGTCCCAGTATGGTAAGGCCGGCGGCGCTCAATTGGATCGGAGAACCAAAGGCAAAGAGCGTAGTTCCCACCAAGGCGGCAACGAGCGACACGCGCACAAGTCGATCAACGCCCATTCGATCCGCTAAGGAACCAAGCACCACACGGCCGCAGAAAATCGAGCCGAAGTAGCCGGCCGCCATCATCCCAGCGATGTCGGTGGGAACGCTTCGCGACTCGGTCAAGAGTGTGAAGCACCAATGTCCGACCATCAACTCTAGCCCCGTGTAAAAAAAGAATACAATCATCTGAAGCCACACGAGCGGACGGCGTAGGGCAGCGCCCATCGTTACTGGTACCCCACGTTCTACTGGAATCATTGACTCAGGCTCATTCCAGCGGCGGCGTGTAAACAGGAAGCACGTGGCCAAGGCTAGTACGATTCCCCCGACCAGAAAGTAGCCCAGCCGCCACGAATGACCTTTGACCAGGGCGGCGGTCATCAACAGAGGTCCGAGAGTTGCGCCGAGACTGTAGCAGGCATGCAGCCAGTTCATGTGGCGCGCTGAGAAATGGGTGGCGGCAAATACGTTAAGGCCCGCATCGATTGCACCAGATCCCAAACCCCACACGACTCCGCAGGCGACAATCACGAGCCACATGGGCGCAACGGCATTGCCAAACATGGCAGCAGCCACCAGCAGCGTGCTTACCGTTAGGAGTGTGCCAATGCCCAAACGCTTCGTAAGTTGCCCGCTTAGAAAGCTGGAAGTGAAATAACCAGTGCCGAGCGCAAGAGAGATCATTCCAAGACCGCTTTGCGGGAGCTCGAAGTTGTCTCGGATCGCCGGCCAAGCAATACCCGTAACCGTATCGGGAAGACCCAGACTGATAAACCCGAGATACGCGATGCCGAGGAGCAGTACGTTTCGGGCTAACGGCGTAGCTGTGTCAGATGCTGAAGACATGCCAGCGATTCTCGACAGCGCATGACAAACGTTCAAGATCATCCTGGCAAACAGTGACCACCAGCCGGCACTTGGACGACCTGGGAGGTCCAGCAGCCGGCTACAATGCCTGTGATCATTCTGCTAGAGAAGTCGCGACAAGGTTACCTTCGCGTTCGAGAATCGCAAAGTACTCTGCCGAAGCGCGGAGTTTTTCTTCAACAAACGTCATGGCTATGCCTTTTACCGCAGTTTGCAGTCGGATGACGTGAAAATCGCACACGGTCATTGACTAGTGATCTGCCGGACCTCTGCGTCCGTCAGGGCGCGGTTGTACATTCGTACGTCGCGGATCTTGCCTGAGAAATAGTCGCTCTGACCAAATCCGATTCGAAGTGGCTGGCTGGTGGATAAATCGTATTCAGCCGGATCGAAGGCCGACGACTGGGCGACGAGCTTGCCGTCCACGTAGAGCTTGAGGCATCGGTCCTGGCGGATCGCCGCGAGATGTTTCCATCCTGGTCCGATATCGTTGTCATACGAGACGCACTTGCCCGCTTCCATGCTAAAGACTCGCCCGCGCACATCGCACGGAGCGTCTAGGATGGAACTGGTGCAACTGCCGATGCTCGCGAAGAGTCTCCCTGTGTGGATTGTGAGGCTGGTCACGCGAGACCATTCGTTGACCTGCTGGTTTGTCGGGCCGCCGCCGACTTGAGACGGCGGCTCGGGGCGCCAACCTTCCGGCGAGTAGAATTGCTTCAGTGAAGTCCACTGCGGAGTGCCATCGTAGCGGCACACTTCGGCGCGCGGAATTGAGCCACCGTACAGCTTGCCGTTATAGACGACGAGCGAATTGACTTCGGTACCGTCTGCGCCGACTCGGCCGATGACTCGCCATTCCTCGCCCCCTTCGTACACGGCAACCTTTCCCTCCGGCCACGTGCCCGCACACAATTTGCCTTGGTAGACCGCGAGTGAATGAGTCTGAAGCGTTTGCACCGGTGCGGCGGGGATGCCGACATAGTCCCACGTTTCGCCATCGAAAGCGAAGACGGCCGGGTACGCCACGAAGAGTCTTCCGTTGTACCGACTCATCGCGTGGGGAAAGCAGCGACGCGGCCCTTCCTTTGGAAAAGTCGTGGACACGCGCCATCTTTGCTCGTCGTCTTGGGTAAACACGCCCCACGTGTCCGGACCGCCACCGACGTAGAGCTTCCCTCGGAAGCTGGCGATGCAATTCAATGTGCGGTTGTCGCTGGGCTGGCCGCAATCTCTCCACTGCGTATCTCCGATGTAGCGGTACACGCGGCCCGGATCGTAGTTGCCTTGCTTCACGCGAGTCCAATCATACGTCCACGTGACCGCGTACAACTCGCCGTTGTGTACGATCAAGGGGCCGACGCCCGTGGTCCTTCGATCGCCAACGCGACCGCAGTCGGTCCACTTCTCGCCACCGTCGTAACGGAAGACATGGCACCAGTCCGCCTCATCCTTTGCGTCGGTGATCCCCGCGTAGAGCTTACCTTGGTAGACAGTCAGCGAGTTGCTCACGTAATTGCTCGTCAGGCTCGGCCTGCCGCAGTCCTGCCAGTTACTCGCCCGCGCGTTGTCGATTCCAAAAATCACATGGCGATCGCTTCCTTGCGACTGATAACCACCGGCACTGGAGTTGATGGACAACGTGATTCCGCGTCTCCGCGCCGGGTCGTACATATCGATCACATCGCCGACGACATCATCGAGATCCTTGGCCGTCCAAACCCACGCACTGAGCGAAAAGTCGCCCGTTCCCAGCTTGAGCGACGGGCTGGCCGGAACTTCAACGAATGCGTCTGTGCCGTTGAACAGGGCCTCGTCCAGGTTGACCCCGTGGTTCACGCCATGATTGCCTTGGCCCGAATGGTCACGGCAATCGCCCCGCAGCTTCCAGTAGCCGACGAGTCCCGATTCCGGCGCACCGTCGACAACCGAACAAGCGTTCCCGTCATCAGCTGCGGCCAATTCGCTGATCGGCAGCCGGTCGCTCGATGCGCAGCAAGCTAGGCAAGTGAGGATACTCGAAGCCAGAGTCACTCGTTTCATCAGGTATCTTCACTGCGAGTGGACGTCCCGCCCGGAAACTGCGCTCGCTAACCGAACAGATTCAGGATCGGCTGGCCCGAGCTGATGGGCCGCGTGAAGCCGTCTTTGCCCAGACGGAGTTCGAGCGGAACTCCCATGGAATGGAAGATCGTAGCGCCGAGATCCTGAGGACGCACCGGCTTGTCCTTCACGTAGCCCCCGATCTTGTCCGACTCTCCGTAGACCGTGCCGCCCCGAATGCCGCCGCCGGCGACGATCGCGGAATAGCACGAGGGCCAGTGCTGGCGCCCGGGATTGGCACCAGTCGCATTGATGTGCGGCGTGCGGCCGAATTCTCCGGCAACGATCACCAGGGTGTTCTTGAGCATGCCGCGTTCGTCGAGATCGACGAGCAACGCGGAAAGTGCTTCATCGAGCCGCGGTAAGCACCAGCCCATGCCGTACGAACCGTCGCCGAAGGCACTCCCCATACCCATTTCGCCGCCGTGCATGTCCCAGCTTGAGCTAGGCGCTCCACCCCCACCCGTTGGTGAGGGGCCGGTCCAGCCATTAACGGTGACGAACCCGACTCCCGATTCAACGAGCCGGCGCGCAAGAAGCAGGTTTTGCCCCAAAGGATGCATGCCGTAGCGGTCGCGGACGGTCGCTGGCTCTCGTTCCAGCTCGTACGCCTGGCGTCCGCCCGGTCCGTTCACCAAATCGAAGGCCCGGCCGCGCATCTCCTGCCAATCTTTCAGAACTCGATTCCCGCCGCTGGCACTCTCGGCGGGATTCAGACCGTCCAGCAATCGGCGGCGGTCCTGCATCCGCTCGGGAGGAACCGTTGGAAGTAATTCCTCCGGAGCTTTGAAGCCAGGCATGGCCGGATGATTGGTTGCCGAGCCGACGAACAGCGGGCAGTGGGCCATGCCCAGATGGCCCCCCGTGCCAATATTCGGGGCGCAAAAGACGGGATCGCCGACGCACTTGATCAACCAAACGTACGAGGCGACGGTGCGCTCGGTGGGTCGAACCTTCGCCAGGATGGAACCAATGTACGGAGAGTCGAGAGGTGCATCCGCCTGGCCGCTCAGACAGTGATGCATGGCGTCGAAATGATTGCTGATGTTCCCGATATGCGTCATCGACCGGATCAGGCTGAAATGCTTGGTTAACTTGGCCAGCCGCGGATGAAGCTCGCTGATGCGCATGCCAGGGACCGTCGTGGCAATGGGTTGGTACGGACCGCGTATTTCCGCCGGCGCCTCGGGCTTCAGGTCCCATGTATCGAGGTGACTGGGACCGCCACACAGCAAAATAAAAATGCAAGACTTCTCGGCAGCACCGCCGCCAAGTCCTCGATTGGCAGCGACACCCGCGGCAACCATCCCGGGAAAGCCCAGAGTCAATCCGGCGATCCCGCCGGCTTGGAGCAATTGGCGGCGAGAGATCAGAGTGGACTGTCGTCGCTTGTCGCTCGGCGAAAGACTCATCGCAGCTTCTCCGGAAAGTGAGTGGTGGTTATTGCGAGGCACAACTTCGACCGTTCGCCGTTAAACCTGACATGGAGTCTCAATCGGCCTGACAGGAATTCGACCGCCGGTGGGCGGTAGAACATGACGGTACTCTCACGGTCGGCCATGAAATTGTCAATCTTGAGGTGTCATGCTGCCAAACGAGTTGCACTGGATCGCCAGTCCGAGAGCCCTGCTGCACCGCACTGGGGGTCTGGTACGTCGCAATTCCTCCACCTCATACACGCCACGCCATGACGATTATTTCTTGCGCCGCGCGTTTCCGGTCATGAATGTGACCCACTTGCCGTCCTCATCCTGCATGGACGACGAGAGGACCATGTGGTCCTGCGTTTTGAACTCGTAGACGTCGCGGTACTTCGCGAGCTTCCCGGCCTGCATTAAGTTCGGGCCCTCTGCCTCGAGGGTCAGTATCTTGCCAGTCTTATCGACCGTTCCCTGGTACGTCCACATGTGGTCCATCATCGAATCGACCCAGGTCCCAACGTACTTCTTCGACTGTGGGTCATAGCCAATTGTCTGTACGGCGGTGATCGGAATTCCCATCATCTCGGACTTCAATTCCGAAACAACCCAGAATCCTCCAAGTGCGCGCGAATTGATGGTCCCTTCGCACTTCATCGCCGGCTGTCCCGGTCCCATCGAGGCCTCCGATGCCGATTCCCATTCGCCTACGAACTGCCGGAGCCACTCGTGCTCCTTCTGCGGCGCTGGCATTTTGGGAACTTCTTGAGCCACGAGAATCGAGGCGGCGAACAGAATGACGAACGATCCTAATACGGCAAATGTTTTCATGGGTTCCTCTCGAATTGAAGGGTAATGGAATCGCAAACTTTAATTGATTCCGTGGCAGTCGCAAAGTCTGCTGATCATGGGAATGATTTCACTGACGGCAAACATTCTTCGTGAGATCATTGAGACTCCACGCTTCGTTGCGCATTAGGACAGTGTGATTGCGCTCACTGCCGCGAGTGCCTCCTTAGCAGCATCGCGAACACGATCATCGACATCATGTTTCGCGGCCCGCCGAAGTGCCTCCTCGGCAGCACCGGCAGCAGGGCCGATTTGCCGCAAAGCGTCCGCCGCGATTCGACGGATCCCGGCGCGACGGTCTTCCAATAGTGATACCAACGTTGGCACCGCCCACACGGCGTTTTCGCCATATTGTCCAACCGCAACGATTGTGCCTCCTTCACCCATCTTCATCGCTTCGATCAGAACTGAAGTGTGCGTTTTTTCCGCAGGATCAAGTTCTTGAAGCGAACAGAGCTATCGCCTAGCAGATGCATTGCGCCGCCGGGATGCATACTTGACGGGCCGTAATCCGATCTCGGATTGATGTAATTGAAGTAGGGTTTGTAATTCAAGGCATGTTCCAGGCCGGCGTATGTTGGCGAGTTAAGGTCATCGAAACGAAGAGCCACCACGGCCGCGCTTCCACCGTCGATCCAGACCGCCAGCTGGGACTCGCGCGTCTCTACCGCGATGACGGTGTTCGACAGTCCGTCATCAATGTCTGACGTCTTGGTATTAGACAACGGGTACATCGTTCCGTCAGGCTCATACAATCCGGAGTTTTGGCCGTAGATATGCCCCACGTCCGAAGCCCCCAACGCCACATAGTTACCGATAGCGTAATGGTCAGAACGCCGCGTATAGTTGTGATCGCTGCTATAGTCGGGACCCGCATAAGATGGGCAGCGGTAAATCAAGATCACGCGTGACGCGACCGCCAGATTGTTAGCATGCATCGACGAGACGTTGTAGTCTATTCGATCCGAAAGACTGGATTGTTCGAGATGCGGGAGAATCAGGCTCAGCCAACTGTGGATGTGTCTACTTTCCGGACGAGTGATCCAGCCCCCTGCTCGACGTCGCTCGTGCTGCTTGGCGGAAAGTACTTGAAGGACGATTCGTAATTGTAAAGTGCGATGCCGATCTGTCGGAGATTGTTCGAGCATGACGTCCGTCTTGCCGACTCGCGCGCGACCTGAACGGCCGGCAACAGCAACGCCGCCAGAATGCCGATGATCGCGATGACCACCAGTAACTCGATGAGCGTCACTCCCAACCGCAGCATCGTAAGCACTCCCTGAACCGACCGCCGGATGAATCGAATCGCCTCTTGCAGACAGACGTCGCCGGCGTTCAGAACAAGTCAGTTTACCAAAAGCGATGGAAACGGTGCACGATGAATCGCCATTTGCTACTCACGGCAACCATGGGAGCGAACTTCAATCGTTGTCGTCAGGTTCATCGAACTGAGATTGAGACGATGGATTGAACCACACAGGACGAGAAGCACGGCTGGCATTGGCTCGCGACGCGGCTTCCGCGTATTTTTCCTTGCTGGAACGAACGGCTTGGACGGCGGTGAGGAAGTATTCCGTCATTTCCTTCACCGCATTTCCGGCCACTCGGTCAAAGGCATAGTAAGCTTTGCCATCTTCGACGGTGCGCTTCAGATCGGCACCCGTGAACCCGTCGGTCGACGCGACGATCCGTTCGACGTGTGCCTCGTTCAGCGGCGCTGGCAACGCTCCAATGTGTTGTTCGAGGATTCCCGCCCGCGCCGGTTCGTTCGGAAGCCGCATCTCTAACCATAATTCAATGCGCCCGGAACGAATCAGCGCGGGTGGCAGGTTGCCGACGTCCATGGCAGTCATCATGACACACACACGCCCAGCACTTTCGCTCTCCAATCCGTCCAGCATGGTAAGCAGATAACGGTACAGGCCGTGCTCTTGGCCACTTTCGAAAATCACATCGCTGTCGTCGATGAAGATGACCGATGGCGCATTATCCTTGGCTGCCTCAAACACCTGATGCACCATACCGTAGAAGTCGCTCGTTCCCGAAATGAACGTGCCGTCGACGAGAAAGAACTTTCCTTTAAGTCGATGGGCAAGTGCGCGACCAATCGTCGTCTTACCGGTGCCTGGGGGGCCGACTAGCAAGACGCCTCGTTTGGGCTTGAGTCCTAGTTCGTTGGCGAGTTCGTCATTTTCAAACGGAAGGACGATGTGTGCTTCGAGGCTTTGAAGCACGTCATCCACGCCCTTCAGGTCTCTTAAGTCGACGTCGGCCACCTCGCCTAAGGCCACATTGCTCGTCAATTGTTGCGAGCGGAGGTATTCGATGAAATTGTCCGTATCCAGGTGCCCGATACTTTTGCACCAGGCGCAAGCCAACTTCAACTGATGAGCGTTTAACTTAGGTGCGAATCGATGTACTTTGGCGAAGTTTAGTTCGAGATCGTCTTCTCCCAGAAAAACCTGGCACAAGTGCCGATAATCCTCCGACGAAAAGTCATGAATCCCGAAGCTAAAGCTGCGTTCTCGCAACGGATCACACAGCTGGCCGTTGGTCCCCAGAATCAGCTTCTTGCCAGAATTGACTGCGTA
>CAZFLF010000149.1:0-9952 GCA_964519825.1 uncultured Pirellulaceae bacterium
CAATCTCGGTCTGATGTTGCGCGAGGTAGTCGCGGAAGGCCTGGACGAGGCCGGCGGCCTTCGCCTTCGCGGCGGCGTCGAAGCCCTGGCTCAAGACTTCGTCGGGCGTGTAGATGTCGAGGGATTGCTCGGTTTCCTTCTTCAGCATTTCCAGCGTCTGGCGGAGCGAGAGCTTGTCGAAGGGGGCGCAGGCTTCGGTGATGAGTTGCTGGCGCGTGGCTTCGTATTGTTCCGGCGCGAGTTCCTGAAGTTCAGCGCCAGGCCGGCCGGTGGCACGTTCGGCAATGGCGTCGGGATCGTAGGCGCGGAGGAGCGCGCCCGCGAGCGTGGCCGGTGTATTCCCACCGGAGACGGCGGCGATTTGCTGGCGCTGGACCGGTTCAAGTTCGCGGTCGAGCCGGGCGAGGCGCGCGGCCAGGGTGGTGAGCGTGTCTTCGTCGCGGCCGCCGGGAAAGAGGACTCGCTGGAGCAGGGTCTTGAGCGGCACGGTCGGCTGGCGGTCGAGCGGGCGGGACTCGGTCTTGTCGCTCTCGCACACCCCGACTGCGTCCACAATGATGAAACGGGTTTTGGCGCGGGCGTCTTCGCCGGAGACCGATTGCAGATCGGTGGCGGTGAGGACGCGCGTGCCGCGCCCCTTCATCTGTTCAAAATAGACGCGGCTGCGCACGTCGCGGAGGAAGATGAGGACTTCGAGCGGCTTGATGTCCGTGCCGGTGGCAATCATGTCCACGGTGACGGCGATGCGGAGCGTGGGGGAGAGGCAGAATTCCTTGATGAGTTCCTTGGACTTGGCGGGCTTGCCGGTGACGGGGTGCTTTGCCTGGTAAGTGATCTTTTTGCAGAAATCATTCCCCTTGCCGAACACTTCGCGACAGAGGTGAACGATGTCCTCGGCGTGCGAATCGTCCTTGGCAAAGATGAGCGTCTTGGGCACGAGGGTGCGGCCAGGGAAAAGTTCGGTGAAGACGGCGTCACGGTAGGTACGCAGGACGGTGCGAATCTGGTCGGGCACGACGACGGAGCGGTCGAGGTCTGCGGGCGTGTAATCCAGATCGTCGGCGAGCACGGCCTGCCGGGCGGCGCGGGAGGCCTTGCTGCGGTGGTCGATGAGGAAGCCCTTTTCGACTTTGCCCCCCTGCTCGGTGACGCGGGTTTTTATCCGATAGACGTCATAGCCGACATTGACGCCATCGGCGACGGCGCGCTCGTGGTTGTATTCCGCCACGCGGTTTTGATGGAAGTAGGCGATGGTCTGCGGCGCCGGCGTGGCGGTGAGTCCGATGAGAAAGCCATCGAAGTATTCGAGTACCTGCCGCCAGAGGTTATAGATGGAGCGGTGGCACTCGTCGGTGACGATGAAATCGAATTTCTCAATGGGCACGGTCGGGTCGTAGGCGACCTCGCGCGTGCGCGTGCTGCCGAGGGCGGCAGCCAGCTCCGCGCCGGAGAGATCATCCGCTCCCTCCGCGAGTTCTTCGCCGCGCAGGATCGAGTAGAGCCGTTGTATGGTGCAGATGGTAACGCGGCAAACGTCGTCGATGTACTGCGAGGTCAGGTGCTGGACGTTGTAAAGCTCGGTGAAGAGGCGGCCGGTGTCGGGCGTGCGGAAACGGTGGAACTCGTCGCGCGCCTGTTCGCCGAGATTCGCGCGGTCCACGAGAAAGAGGATGCGGCGCGCTTTGGCGTATTTGATCAGCCGATAAGTGAAGGCGCAGGCGGTGTAGGTTTTTCCTGCGCCGGTGGCCATGTGGATGAGGGCGCGCGGCCGGTCTTCGGCGAACGATTTTTCCAGGCCGGTGATGGCTTCCACCTGGCAGTCACGCATGCCATTTGTGGCCAGCGGGTGCGCGGTCGGCATCTGCACGAGGCGGCGGCGGAGCGTATCGGACTCGGCCGCCCACTCGGCGAGCGTCTCGGGGCGATGAAAAGCGAAGACGCGGCGCGAGCGTGGGTAAGGGTCGCGCGAGTCGCGGAAGTAGGTTTCCACGCCGGTGGATTCGTAGAGGAACGGGAGTTGGCCGGTCACGCCAGCGGCCAGGAAGTCGGGGAGGCTCGTCGCGTATCGGCCCGACTGGTCGGCGACGGTGGAAAGCGTGGTCCCTTTCTTCTTGGCTTCAATCACCCCCACGGCTTTGCGGTCCACGAGCAGCAAGTAATCGCAGGGGCCGGTCTTGAGCGGAACTTCACGGAGCACTACGCCCCGTCCGGCAGAGAAATCTACCCCCTTATAATCCTGAACGACCCAGCCACAGGCGACGAGTTGCGCGTCAATCTGCTGGCGGGAGAGTTGTTCCGGATTCAGATCAGGCATGGAGGCGTCAACAGTCTTGCGCAGGCGTAATTTTGGAGATTGATGGGTATTCTGGCGTGTCGCAAGCTGAGTTCGCAAATTGACTATGATGCCTGCGTCTCGTCCAAACGACGTCTGGCCAAGTCTCCTTTCTTCCTCCGGTCGTTTGACGCTGCAGTCCCAGAGTTAACCGACTCTTCCAATTCAGCTCCGTGCGGCGGCGCAACTGATACATTTGGATGGCGCGCGGATATTCTGCAGTCATGGACGAAGTAGAAGGGTGCCTTGGTTCGTATTGAAAGACGCGGCAAGCATATCGCGTGGTCGCGAAGCACCTACCATCGAAAAGCCCCCTGCAACGCCGTGAACCTACGAAAGCGGGCGCCAAACTTTTATGGTGGATGCCACCAATGCTAACAATTTCGCGGCAACGCAGTACTTCTGAACCATCGGAACTGCCAGTGCGCGAGTTTCGCCTAGGCGCGGAATATCGGCGATGTGCCTGGTACGTTGTTCTTGGTTCCGCGTGCACGGTCAGCGTTGCCGGTTTTCTGAGACTACGCGGATTGGTTGTCGCTCAAGGAGGTTGGACAACTTTCGTGCTCGGCGGCGCGGCCATTTTGGCCGCCGCTTTTGGCCTAGTGTTCGTGGCTTATCGCTGGAAGTTGCGGGTTGACCACATGGGGATCGCGCGCCGTCAACTCTGGAACTGGGATCTGTGGTCCTGGGACGAATTTCAGTCTGGCAAGATAAAAAGGCATGGCGACTGCTTCCTTTCTTTCGCGCGGCCCTGGTGGCGCAACGGATTAACGTTTGGTCTGCTGGAGGATGGGGATCGCAAGTTTCTACTCGCTGCCTGCAAGTTTTTCTTCCAACCGACGGAGGAACAGCCATGCCAGCCACTTCCTGGAAGCATATCGCTCCGCTACCAACTTTTTTGCACGGTCACCTTTCGTGAAGACGGCGTGTCGGGCCGAGACGGTCGAAGCAACTTCGAACTCGGCTGGTCGGACGTCAAGCAAGTCCGGCTACTGTATTTCGACCACTGGTCCCCCGACTTGTGCCAGATCGAACTGGACTTACCGAACCGCACGCTGCGAATCGAAGCGCCCAACACGATCACAACTCCAGGACAGCGAACGCAACGAGTTGTGAACCACAAGGTTATTCCGTCGAGTGTGGCTCATTTCCTAAAAACGTGCGTGTCCTCTGAGAAACTAGCGAAGTATGCGTTACACGGACCGCCTGAGACCCTTTCGGAGTACGACTATCGCTGTCGCAAGCTTCGGCGAGCTTTGCGGAATTTCGCATGGGCCAATCGAATCGTCCCACCGGCCATGTGGATTCTCAGCTTGCTTTGCTTAAGTCCGAAGTTCTTCGCCGTCTGGCAGGGGCGGGGAGTTTTGCCAAATCCTGGGTGGCTAGTACTGGAATCGTTGATATTTGTCGCCATTGTCACCGCGCAGCCATTGATGTTCTGGGCGCTTCTACATGCAATCATAAAGCCTCAAAAGACGGCGTTGCATGATCTTGAAGTGTGGAAGGCCGCACACTCTATCGAAGGACAATTCTAAAAAGGCGCTTGCGAACACGATGCTTGAATCGGCTGTTCGTGCAGCGGCGAGAGTGTCAAGCGGCGAGCTCGCGCCGAGCAGTGCTTGCGGTGGACTTCTCCGGCGCGAGTGCGGCGAGATCGGCGTCAACCATCATTGCAACCAGTTGCTCAAACCGAATCGTCGGTCGCCAGCCCAGCGCGCGGTGAGCTTTTTCGGGATTGGCAATCAGCAACTCGACTTCCGCGGGACGATAGAATTTGGGATCGATGACCACGTAATTGTGCCAATCGAGATTCACGTGCGCGAACGCCGCCGCCACGAATTCTTCCACGGTGTTGGTTTGTCCCGTTCCGACCACGAAGTCATCGGGCCGATCTTGTTGGAGCATCAGCCACATTGCCCGTACATAGTCGCCGGCGAAACCCCAATCTCGTTTGGCCTGCATGTTTCCCAGCCGCAGTTCGTCCGCCAAACCCAACTTGATCTGCGCGACCGTGTGCGAGATCTTCCGCGTGACAAACTCCAGTCCGCGCCGTGGTGATTCGTGATTGAACAGGATGCCGGAACAAGCGAAAAGGTTGTAACTCTCCCGATAGTTGACCGTGATCCAGTGTCCGTAAGCTTTCGCCACGGCATACGGGCTACGAGGCCAAAAGGGAGTCCGCTCGTTTTGCGGAGTCTCCTGGACCCTGCCAAACATCTCGCTGGAACTTGCTTGGTAAAACCGGATCGAAGGGTCCACTGCGCGGATCGCTTCCAGTAGACGTGTGACGCCGAGCCCCGTCGACTCCGCGGTAAAGATCGGCTGCGTCCAACTCGTCGGCACAAAACTCTGAGCCGCCAGGTTGTAAAGTTCGCTCGGACGCACCTCGCGGATCAGATTCGTCAGCCCGGACTGATCCAACAGATCGGCCGGATGCAGCGTGACGGAATGCTCCAGGTGCCGGATGCGCTGCAGATTATCGGAACTGGTCCGTCGCACGGCACCATGCACCTGATATCCCTGATCGAGCAAGAATTCCGCCAGGTACGAGCCATCTTGTCCCGTGATGCCGGTGATCAAGGCAATCTTGTTCATGGAGCCGTCCTTAACGTGGCCTGTGAGCCGCAACCTTTTCAGTTCGCGCCCGACATCAACGCAGTTGCTGGCAACATGCCCAGCCCATTTGAGCCATTTTTCAATGGCCATTGGCGGTCGAATAGGAGTATTCGAATGGTGCGGAAGTCTACTGAAAGGGGGCGGGCGCAACAATGCGAACTTTGGAGAACCTGGCGTGAATCCGGCCCAGCGAAGTCGATTCGACCTTTTACACGAGTCTGTATCAGCGGCGGACGAGTTCTACGATCATCGCAACGGCATTGCCGCCACCCAGGCACAGCGCCGCAAGCCCTCGCCGATGGCCGTGATCAACCAGGGCGTGCAATAGCGTCACGAGCACTCGCGCGCCGCTGGCGCCAATCGGATGCCCCAAGGCAATCGCTCCGCCTCGCACGTTGACGCGATCGGCGGCGAGGGGCAATTGCCTCGTGCAGGCCAGACACTGCGCCGCGAACGCTTCGTTGAGTTCAATCAAGTCAATGTCGGCGATTGACATGTTGGCTTTCGCCAAGACGCGTTCAATCGCACTGACCGGGGCGATGAACAGGTGCCTGGGAGCGACTCCGGAAACCGCGGACGCGACAATGCGGGCCGTCCAGGGAGTCTGGCACTCTGCGGCGATTTTTTCGTTGACCACGACCACCGCCGCCGCACCATCGCTGAGCTGTGAAGCGTTCCCCGCCGTGATCGAGCCCTCGTCCGAAAATGCCGGCACGAGCTTTGCTAGCGATTCCAGCGAAGTCTCCGCGCGCGGACCTTCATCGCGGAGTACTCGCGTCGGGCCCTTTCGGCCTGGTAGTTCCACGGGCTCGATCTCGCGATCAAAATGACCTGCCTGCACGGCACCTGCGGCGCGACAATGGCTCTCCCGCGCCCAGGCATCCTGCTCCAACCGCGTGACGCCGAATTCCTTGGCAGTTCCTTCCGCCAGATCTCCCATCGCGACCTGTTCGGTCGCACACCATAGTCCGTCATGGATCAGCGCATCGAGGAGCTGCTGGTGACCGAACTTTTGCCCGGTCCGCGAATTGACCAGCAAATGCGGCGCGCGGCTCATGCTCTCCATGCCACCCGCCACAACCACTTGCGCGTCGCCACAGCGAATCGCCTGATCGGCAAGCATCACCGCTTTCAACCCTGATCCACAGACTTTATTAATGGTCACGGCCGCAATGGTCGGTGGGAGACCGGCCAGCAACGCAGCTTGCCGAGCGGGGGCCTGCCCGACGCCGGCTTGCAACACGTGACCAAGCACAACCTCGTCGACACGTTGCGAATCGAGTTTCGCGCGCGACAACGCAGCGCGCACCGCGACAGCAGCCAACTGCGGCGCCGACAAAGGTGACAAGCTACCGAGGAACTTTCCAATTGGGGTGCGTGCGGCAGAGATAATGAACGAGCTCATCGCTGTTGTCCGTTGCATCGGTGTGGGTGGCGAAGCAGAATCCTATACCATAAATGTCCGCGAACGAGATATTGCGGCTGAACTATCATTGCAGCAGCCGCAGTAACGCTTTGGCGGACCAATCAGACACGGCCGCATCCGGTAAAATCGTCCGCCCCGCATTCCAGGACCCAGCCATGAACCAGTCCGGTTCTCCCGTCGCCCCGGGACGCCGTCGCATCGGTACGACCGACATTTTCGTTTCTCCAGTGGCTCTGGGTTGCTGGCCGATTTCCGGCATGACCACTCTAAACGTGAATGAAACGGATAGCTTGGCAACCATTGCCGCGTGCTTGGATGTGGGAATCAATTTTCTCGACACTGCGTATTGCTACGGTGCCAACGGCGAGAGTGAACGTTTGATCGCGAAAGCGTTGGGCAAACGGCGCGACGAAATGGTGATCGCCACCAAAGGGGGCGTTCATTGGAACTCTCGCGGCGAACGCATTCTGGATGCGCGGCCGGAGACCCTCCAACGCGAATGCGAAGAAAGCTTGCGGAGGCTGAACACGGATCGTGTCGAGCTGCTGTATTTGCATGCCCCCGATCCCGGAACTCCGGTGTCCGAATCGGCGGCCGCGCTGCGGCGGTTGCTGGACGCGGGAAAGACAAGAGCCGTTGGCGTGTCCAACTGCTCGTTGCCGCAACTGCAAGAGTTCCACGCGGTTTGTCCACTCAGCGCGTTTCAACCGCCGTATAACATGCTGCAGCGCGAGATTGAACGAGATTGCGTTCCGTGGTGTCGAGCCAAGCACGTATCCGTGATGGTCTACTGGCCGCTGATGAAAGGGTTGCTGGCCGGAAAGCTGGGTCGCAACCATGTCTTCGATGCGCGCGACGGTCGAGCAAAGTACCCCATGTTTCAAGGTCAGGAATGGGAGAAGAATCAGGACCTGGTCGCAGAGTTGAGCGAAATCGCCCTCGACGCCGGGGTTACCATCGCGCAACTCGTCGTGAACTGGACGATTCACCAGCCCGGTATCACAGCCGCTCTCTGTGGCGCCAAGCGACCAGCTCAGATCGCCGAAACCTCTCAAGCCATGCGCTGGCGACTGACCGACGACCAGCGAACCCGAATCGGGGCAGCCCTGGCTAAACGAGGCACAGCAGTCACGAAATCGGCGGTCTGACCCCTCACCCTACCCCTTCCCCGGAGTACCGGGGCGAGGGAACCGGAGAATACAGAATGCGGATTCATCGGCTGGAGGCAGAGATTTCCCCTCAATTCGAGGCCCTTGACACTTCGCGACGCAACGGACACGATAGTAACGTGTTACGACAAAGGAGCTGATTCGGTTTGGCAAGCCTTGCGGACTTGGGCGTTACGGGCAGCGCCCGTACTGCCGTCCATCCGGCACCAATCAGATTGACTGGGAAGAACCTTGATGCCCGCAGCTGTAATCGATCTACGGACTGCCGATGATCCGCGCGACGTGGTTCACCGCATCGTCCAAGCATTAGCCGAAGGGAAGCTGGTGGCCCTGCCGACCGAAACGGTCTACGGCGTGGCGGCCAACGCGCTGCACGAACAAGCCGTGACGCGATTGGCGGCGATTAAGGGTCGTTCGGACTCGAATAATCCGTTTACGTTGGCAATCAAGTCGGCAGAGACCGCTCTGGATTATGTTCCCCGGATGACTCCGCTGGCCGAACGCCTCGCTCGACGCTGTTGGCCAGGACCGATCACGTTAGTCTTGGAACACGATCGGGCTGACAGTTTGATTCGGCAGTTGCCGGTAGTGGTCCAACACGCGGTCGCACCCAATTCCACCATCGGGTTTCGAGTGCCAGCCCATGACCTGGTCCTGGCCGTGTTGCGATTAACCGCCGGACCCCTGGCGCTGACCAGCGCCAATCGCCACGGCGAACAAGACGCGGTCTCAGCTCAAGAAGTGGCGGCAGCGTTTGGCAATGACATTGATCTCATCATTGACGACGGACGGAGCAAATTCGCTCAACCGTCGTCGGTCGTGCATGTTGATGGGCAAAGCATGCGCATGCTACGTGCGGGCGTTATCAATGAGGCGACTTTGAGCCGGTTGGCGAGTTTTATGGTGCTCTTCGTCTGCACCGGAAATACGTGCCGCAGTCCCATGGCGGAGTGCCTGATGAAACAACGGCTGGCCAAACATTTCCAATGCCAACCGGCCGCGTTGGAGGAGCACGGTGTCCTCGTCATGTCCGCTGGAATTTCCGCAATGGCAGGCGGAAAAGCCAGCACCGAAGCCGGGCAAGTGATGAAAGACCGAGGATTTGATTTAACCCAACATGAAAGCCAACCGGTAACGGACCGCCTCGTCCGATACGCGGACGCCATCTTGACGATGTCGCAGGGACACCGCGAGTCGCTGGTTACGCAATGGCCCGACGCTGCGCAGCGGATCCACGTATTGGGACACGAACGGGGTGACATCGCGGATCCGTTTGGCGGCACAGTCGAGCATTATCGAAAGTGTGCCGAGGACATCGCCGGCTATCTCGATGGGTGGCTGAGCGAATTTAATCGGCTGGGTCTCCTGCCGAATCCATCGAATGGAGTTTTTACGACGAATGCTCGCAACTGAGACCGGGCGTTTACGATAAGGGCGCGAAGGAACCGAATCATGCGGATTTCAATCGGGAGCGACCATCGCGGATTTCAAATGAAGACGAAGCTCGTGGACGTGCTGCAACAACTTGGACACGACGTCAGTGATGCGGGAACGCATAGTGTGGAAAGCTGCGACTATCCTGACATCGCGTTGCAGGTTGCGCGGCGAGTTTCCTGCAGCGAGGCGGATCGGGGAATACTCATTTGCGGAACCGGCATTGGCATGCAGATCACCGCGAACAAGTTTCCGCGGGTTCGTGCCACGACGTGCCATGATGAATTCACGGCCGAAATGTGTCGCCGTCACAACGATGTGAATGTGCTCTGTCTGTCGGCCGACATGCTCGGTGAACGCCGAGTCGACCAGCTGGTGAAACTGTGGCTAACGACGGAATTCGAAGGGGGCCGGCATGCCCGGCGGGTGGAGAAGATTGGCAACATTGAGCGCGACCCGAACCGCTGATGACTCCGTCACGCGCCGCTCTTCGGCTTCAATTCATACCGCTTGATCTTGCGATCGAGCGTTGACCGTTCGATGCCGAGGATTTCGGAAGTCCGGCTCTTGTTCCAACTGGTGGCGTCGAGAGTCGCGGAGATATGACGCCGTTCGACTTCGTCCAACGGCAGCGGCTCAAACACGTTCTTCTGGATGTAGAGCTCGCCCGATTCGCTGGCAGTGGCCAGATTGGATAGAGATAGATCATCCAGGTCGAGCCAATCTCCGTGCGCCAACAGCACTGCTCGTTCGACCACGTTTTTCAACTCGCGGACATTTCCGGGCCAACGATAACGTTGCAGCAATTCGGTCGCGCGCGGAGTGAATCCTTTAATTTTGCGGCCGGTCTCCTCGTTGTAGCGTTCCAGGAAATGCCGGGCGAGTTCCAGGATGTCGTGCGGCCGCTTCCGCAGCGGCGACACATGAATCTCAACCACGCGCAACCGGAAATAGAGGTCGCGCCGAAACGTCCCT
>CAZFLF010000150.1:0-9942 GCA_964519825.1 uncultured Pirellulaceae bacterium
GCTCGAACAGCTCCGACGCCAACTGACCGCGCCCCGCCAAGACTCCCAGGGAGATCGGCAAGTCAAAGGAGGAAGCTTGCTTGGGAAGCTCCGCGGGAGCGAGGTTAATCACCACTCGATCCTGCGGCCGGAGAAACCCCGAATTGACAATCGCCCGCTCGACCCGATGCGTACTCTCCTTCACCGCCGCCTCCGGCAACCCCACTAACAGCGTCTTGGGCAGCGCGCACGGCAAAACATCGACCTCGACCTCCACCGGCAATGCGTCGATGCCCAATAACGAAAAGGTTTGGAGCTTGGCAAGCACAATATATCCCCGCAAAGAATGTGTTACCATTGTGGGGGGTAAATACTGCCATCGCAAGTCCCTTTCTTTGGGATTCACGCATGCGCACCTTGGACCGGTGCAATTTCCAGCTCTCACAGGATCAGTTGGCGCGATCTTCGAGAATCAGCTCAATCGCTTCGGCTTCGGCGGCCGCTGATGTCGCACAGCTCCATTCATGCCGCCGAACGCCGAACTAAATTTTGATGGACAGTCTTGTCATATGGCGCGAGAATCAGTGAGTCGGGCGCAAAAAAATACTCCAGTTGGCAGTTCGAACGCGGGAGATTCGACAATGGCGATCACGACGCTGACCTTTGACACCGGTGCTTCCCAGCCGATTGAGCCAACGGGATCAAGGAAGACGTTGACTTTCGGGCGAGCGTTTCAGGTTGTGCAACCAGTCGACACACTACAGGCCCGGGCACCGGGCAAGGACAATACTTTCAGCTATGACCTGGGCTCTGAGCGAATCGTTGACGCAGAAAGTGCTGTCACAACGTACACGTACTTTGAAACGGGTCCAGTTGGCCTCGGAATGATTTGCTACACCATTCACGCAGGCAGCCAAAATCCGCCGGATGTCTCGCTCGAAGATAAACTGGTCACGAAAATTTTGGCGCTGTTTGATAGACCAGTCCAGAGGGAACGCCCTTCGTGGTGGTTCGTTTGGAGGGCAATCGTTGAAGATCCATGGTTCCGTTCACAGCAACTTGGCATTGTCCGACGTCACATTCAGCATTGGTACGATGTGGACGAAGTAAACCAAATCACGACAATCGATCTGGCGAGACGCCTGGAAAAAGATCCGACGCTCGGGATCTCCCCAGAAGAATTTCGCACCAAATTCCGAACCGAGATTCGACTCATCATCTACCGGAATATGGAAAAATGGAGGCGTCGTCGATTACGGGAAAAACAGCGATTGTCGGCAATGCCCGCTGACGAACTTGCCGAGGAATTTCCGCATAGTGTAAGCGAGCTTATCGAGATCAACGCTGCGATGGACGCATTGAATTCGGACCAACGCGACGTAATTCAGATGCGGTCCAATGGATATCATCGCAGCTATGTTGCCAACGAATTGGGTCTGTCTGTCTACAAAGTCGATCGTCGCTTCAACGCAGCCAAAGAAAGGCTTCATCACGGGTTAAGAGACTTTCGAATCGATTAGCCTGCAAATTGGGTTCGTCATGTCAAACAGCTGTTTTCGCCCTTAAGCCAGGAATGCTGGGTTAGCTGGCGAAGAGTCGTCACCGCCCTTTGAAAAACTTTTCAGATTTGGCGCTGAGAATCTTGCGCAAAGAGCCCTTCATATGTAGGGCGCTGTGGAGAAGAGAATCGACCGCCGCCCATGCGACATATCCCGACCATCATCTCCAAATGGAGGCAGCCATGACCTCCACGCACTACCTCTGGGATTTTGCGAGTGACAATCTATTGATGGAAAAGGATGACAATGGCAATACCATCGCAAGTTACGAACACGAACCGGGTTTGCACGGAGAATTGATTTCGCAACGTCGCAATGGGCAAACGTACTACTACCACTATGACGGTCTGGGCAACACAGTTGCTGTCACTGACGAAAACGAGAACGTTGTGGAAACCGCAACCTACTCAGCTTTCGGGGAAGTTGTGCAGAAGACCAGTTCGATCGCGAATCCTTTTGGTTACAAAGGAGCTTTGGGCTATTACACGAACCCAGTTACAAATGATCTCGATGTAAGGGGAAGAATTTTCAAACCCGTCATTGCTCGCTGGCTGTCTGTTTATCCGATTGGTTTGCTTGTTCACGATTCAAATCTGTTTCGCTACGTTAAGAACTCGCCAATCAATCTCGCGAACGCTCAGTCAGGCCTAATGCTGAACCACAATCAATATGTTGGCATTGCACAAGTTGGTTTTTCCCAAACGATTCGAACTCCTTGGGATGTTGAATTATTTGAGGGTGATGGTGTGTTTTCGACGACAGACGATTGCAAGTCTGCGTGTTGGGTATTTTACTCAGACGAGCGTGCGGCTGGTCGGCGGACGCCTCCGGGCGCCAATATCTGCAATTGCAGCGAGGTTTCCGGCGCGTGTATTGTGGAATATGTGTGTAAAACCTGTATTTGCTTGTTCCCATTTAATGGGCCATACGTCTATGAACCAACAAAATGCCCGAATATCGATAGATGTGTCATTCGGCATGAAATCGAGCATGAAAAGAAATCGCCGTGCATAAGACCTTGTCTATACGATGAAAAGACGAATACACCTGGCCACAATCGCTACTGTGGAGTGGGACCTAAGGAGAGTGGGAAGACTGCAGGGCAGCTCGTTGCGGAGGAATGTATGTTGGCACGACGATGGGATCTTATCTGCTTATCTGATGTTGCAAGCAATGATAACGATCCGGAATGCCGGCAAAGGGCTCGAGATATGTATAATGATAAGCAAGCCTGGATCCTTGCGAATTGTCCCGCAGCTGGGCCGGGGTGATCCGGGTGGAGGTGGTGTGCCTGTTGAAATGTAAAAGTAGAATGGATGTTATTAGATAGGTCGATTATGTGTTTTGCAGAATGTTTACGCTAATTATTGTGTGAAGGAATGAAAGTCCGTCCTCGTTTTACCGTTCGAACAGCATGTATCGTTGTAACGGTCGTTTGTATCTATTGCGGAGCCTGGGAAGCAACGAAAATATTTGGAGTGCCGGGTCGAGATCTTGACACAAATCTAATAATACTTGCGTCAAGCGCACCTTTACCGTTCCTGGTTATCCACGAGGAGAAAGAGGCCGTAAGAATTACCGAACGTCAATGGCGCACTACTTTATGGCGTCGGTATTACGTATGGTTCGTTGGTCTGAAGTGCAAACTACCTTTCGATTCACGCATAACACCAACTTATCCGTTACCGAGGCAATTAAGCCCTGAGGAGATTGAAGTACTCCCTCCGCACTTTTGGCCCAGCGGGAAGTAAATCGGTCTCGCTTCCACGGATGCCGCAGGTGTCGGTGTTTCAGGTGTCAGATAAAACATCATTCGATCATCCGACTGTTCTAAGGCAGGAGGTGTAATTGGCCCCAATGTTTGGGGGGGAACCAGACAGTCAACTTATTGAAATAGTTTAGGTAATATGGGCAATGCCTCGGCGATGGCCTACGCATTTTTCACAGATTGCCCAAGAAAGTTGACTGTCTTGACTGTCTAGTTACTTCTGTACTTCTGTGGGTTTGCTCGCGCCAGCAAGTAAAGACGGAGCGTTGGCACGCTCGACTGATCACTTTGAAGAATACAGCCTATGCCTGGCGGCAGATGATCTTCTATCTCTCGCTGCTTCCCCGCGACCAGGTTCAATCGTTCGTGGTCTGGGCGCGGGAACATCTGGAACAGCAAAACCAGAAATTTCGCGTCCGCTTTGCACCGGCCATCGAAGGGCTTGCAAATGCCGCAAGTGGGCTTCCGGTTGAGACAGACGCAGGAGCGCGTCGCTTCCTGGGGTGGTCAAAAGAGCAGCACTGGCTGTTGGCCTGAGCCGCAGAACTCGTCGCGCCGAACACCGTTCACTGATTGCTGCAACCTAGCAAATCGGGTCGACCCACCGAACGACGCAGCCCAAATCGTCCAAGCGACGCGACTAATCAACCAATTTTCCTGACAAAGACCGTAGCCGAAGCTCAACGGTGCACAAATGGCACCATTAGATTTCCGATGATTACAGCGCAAAGCAACCAGGAGGCAGTGATATAACGTGGAGCGTAGCTCTGGCGTTCCAGCCACAAAATGACTTCGATCAATAGGCCCACCAGCGCACCGACTAGAGGCGCACACGCGAGGTCAAAGAGAATCTCGACAGTTCCAGCGGTTAGGGCCGCCGAGAACACTAGCATCGTGGCACCGGCTACGAAGCAGCCTGTCAGCATTCTCCAGACCAGCCTGTTTTGTGGGATCAGGCCACAGCAGCTTCCGGCAGTCGTTCCAACGGCCGACCAAGCGATCGAGAACAACGGGCCATTAGCGCGCTCGCCCGCAACCGACAGAAATGCGGCCGTGGTGATTACCACCGACCAGTACGTAGCGTCGCCGGTGCGCCCCGCACACCAACCAATTGCGCCTCCTACGATGACAGCCATTGCCACAACGACGGTACCCTCCAGAAAAACGGCTGGAGATTCGAGCCTTCGCAGGTAAGCCAATGTCATACCTATTACTAAGAGTGTCCAAAGAATCGCGCGCAGCCCAAATTGCGGACGGTCGATAGCGGTCTCATTTCCAAGTACTTGAAGTTTCCGTAATGGCGTCGGCATACCTGTAGTTTTTCTGCTGATTGTTTGAACAGATGTTTGCGTCCGCGGCCTCGCTGCCTTACAAGATCACTGGGGCGAACGCGAGCGGGCCACGTCAGTTCCCAATATGGACGCGCTGGGCCGTTCGCGTCGCTCAGTTCTGTCGTTCGTCCATGCGGGAGAATTGCAATCAATGGAATCATCTCGATTGACGTTGAGTGTGTTTCTCACGCTCTTACTTTGGCCTGTGAACGCTATATCTCAGACCACAATCGACGATCAACTGGAGGAGGTGTTGCTTCAACATGAATCCCAACTTGCCCGGCTTTCAACTCTGGAAGCAACCTGGTCGGTAACGTATCGCAATGGCACGGACAATCCTGACATCATCGAGCGCCTTGATACTACCGTGGCGCCCAGTTTTGAGGCGTCGACCACGGCGGCCTCCGGTACAAACAAGCCGAAACACAATTGGTGGAATGGCAAATTGTTTGGCCGAACAATTGGGTTTGATCCTGAAGAATACTCGCAAACCCCGTCATCGATAGAGGCGACAACAAGTTATCTTTATCACGAGGATCTGCCAATCGAGCGTCTGTTTTCGTGGCGAACGCTTCGAGCCTATCGGACGTTCGCGAATGAAGCAGATCAGAGTCTACGCCAACTGTGTAGGCAGTCCTCGCAAGCGCCAAAGCTTTCCAATGTGAATGGGTTCATCCGAATTCACCTTACTCACCCCGGTTCGGAACCGTCCAGCCAACCCAGTATTCCGCGGGCGACGAGTATTCTCGTAGATGTCGACCCAACCCACGGCTATCTGATCCGCCGACACACGACGGTCCTTGAGATGGAGAATGGCGACGGTAGTTTGACACAAACAATTGAAGCACTGGAGTTCCAGGAGTTTCCGGTAAATCTATTCTTGCCCACCCGCGTGAACTATTCGGCAGCCAGCGGCAACAACGTGGCGCAACAAGAAATTGTTTTCGATTACAAGAGCGTCAACCAGGCGGTGGACATTGACCGACAGATGTTCGCCGAAAACCTGCTCGTTAAAGAATTTCAAAGGTATGGCGATCCAGACGCACTTGGATTCTACGTTGTTCAGGCAGATAGAAGTTTGGGTGAACGTTTCCCAACGGAGGAGATGGCATCACTGGTGCGCTACCATCGCGTTAGTGGCGCCACGACAGTCAGCGGTCGCGATCAAAGTAACCGGATCCTGCTGCTTGCTGTCGTCATGAGCGGCATTATTGCGATCTTTGGAATCTTGTACTACAAACGGAAACTGCGCGCTGCATATTGCCTTGGTTCGGTCGGTGTGCTGGCCGGGATTGCTCTAGTCTTTTTGCCATCCGCTTCACCTCAGAGTACGCTGACATCGCAGCTTCGAACGTTGGAGTCAGCGCCAATTGTCGGGGATGCTGCGCCATCTGTCCGAGCGATGAATCTCCAGAATGGTATGGTGGAAGATGTGGCACTTATCGACCATGTCACTGTGATCGAGTTTTGGGCAACGTGGTGCGGCCCTTGTCAACCTGCGATGAAGAACCTCAATGAACTGGCCAGCGAGAAAGCCAGGCAATGGGAGGGACGCGTGCAGTTTGTCACCATTAGCGTGGACGAAGATCAGCAAGCAGCCCAAAGGTATTTGGAAACGCATGGATGGCTCAGCACTCGAACCTTGATTGATACGCCACTTTACGAATCCTCAACCGAAAATAGGGGGATCACGTCCGTTGTCGCCCGAGCCTATGTCGTTTCCGGCGTTCCAACCTGTTTGCTTGTCGACAAAGAAGGGATGATCGCGTACCGAGGTCATCCGATGTCTCTAGATTTGGTTTCCGAAGTTGAACGGTTGCTTGCAAAATAGACAGTAGCATCGATGTGCCTCAAGCTAACGGTCTTGCACTTTGATGAACAAGCCGTTTCACCGGAGCCGAACTGGGGTGGTACATTGGTTGACATTCGGGTCGGGAACTGCGGCGTTGAGGCCCACTTCGATTCCGAGTGCATTCCTATTCAACGACTCGCCGTGATTTGTTCGGAACACTCACATTCGCGTTTTAAAGCACATGAACCACCTCCAATATTCGGTGAACGACTCCTGCGCCGGTGACGAACGCAAGCTGCGAAAGGTCTCCCTGCAGCGGGTCGTGTACTCATGGGCGTTGAGTTATTGCCTGCTGGTCGTCATCGGCTGTGGCCCGGCAGTCCAAGATGGCAAGACGCCGAGCGCTCAAGCCGATGTTCCGGCAGTGGCTAGCGACACGGCGAAAAGTCCGCCGAAGGAGGAAGCAGAGCCACGAAAAAAAGGTAACGTGGCGGCGCCGACGGCAGAGCAAATTGCACGCTGGACTCCAGCACCGTTTGAACGCGTGCAATTGCTGGCGATTCGTGAGTGGGACAAGAGGAGCTTCACGGGGTGCTTGGCGCCGACTCCGGACGGACAACACTTCATCGCGGCCGGATCGCGCGTATTGCTGTGGTCGGTCACCAAAGAGGAGCCCGAACACATTTTTCTGGACCTGACCCCCGCAGACCAGGAGCGAGTCATTCTCTCGCTGGCTGTGTCTCCGGATGGACGGTGGTTTGCCGTTGGCGATTCAACTGGAACGGCGCGAATTTGGAGTCTCGACGATCGAAAGGAAATCGTCGCCAAGGAGCTCGGCTCGAACGGAATTCAATGGCTCGCCATTTCACCCGACGCACAAGAGATCGCAACCATTTCGTACAACAACGAGGTGACGACGTGGAGCGCCGCTACGCTCGAACAGCAGAACAAGTTTAAGGTCAATACCAATGGCCTCAAACGGATCGAATACGCGGCGCCGAAGATGCTCGCGGCCGCGGGAGAATCGACATCGCTGTGGAACACGAGCACAGGCGCGGTGGTTCAAGAGCTGTCACCGGGTCGATACAGTTTCGCGCTGGGGCGATCACCCGATGCAGCGCGATTCATCTTTGGCGGTGATGAGTCATTGCGGATTTGGAACATCGCGGAATCGAAGCCAGAGGCCGAAATCACCCAAGGAGTATCCGGGAGCGAACTGCTCGCGTTCTCGCCCGACGGAAAGTTCCTGGCGACCACCAACGGTCGATCGATCCAGCTGTGGAATCTCGCCGAGCGCAGGGCCGCTCAAGTGATCGACAGTTTCGGCTGGCCCATCGTCGGCGTGAGTTGGCTGCCCAAGACCAACCTGCTGGTCGTGGCGTCGGATATCGGATGCACGCGAATTTGGGGAACGGCGAGCCAAGGGGCAACGCTCGGATTGAAGCCGATGCACGCGACCGTCGCGATGCCCGAGGCGGATTCCACCTCGCCCGTGACGCCGGCCCAAATGGAGCAAGTGATCGACTTGCGGACGTTTCCGAGGCTGCCAGGCAGTAAACCAAGCATGATGAGTCAGGGTGATTTCAATTGCGTGACGTCGGTAACCACCAACGAAGCGAATTCGTTCTACCGGTACTTCTTGGAGAAAGACGGCTGGACCGCAGCGGAAACACCCGCGGCAAATCCCGCGGCAATGGAGTTCCGCAAGAATGGCTTCACGGTCTCGGTCCATTGCTTCGATGCCGGCGACGGTAAGACCAATGTCATGGTGCAAAACGTGAGCAATTACGATTTGCGCCGGACGCCCAAGTTTGACGCGGCGCCTATCGAGTCCGTGTACGAAGCAGCGAATACCGTTTCTTATCGCTCCAAGTCCGATCTCGTACGAATCGAAACAACGTTGATGCGCAAACTGCATGCCGCGGGTTGGACGGGTTATTCAATGCTCAAAAGCTCGCATAGCGAGCGACCGGACGAGCGCGATTTGAACTTCCTCCGCAACGGCACGACTTTGCGAGTTTCCATTGGCAAATTCCCCGACCACCCCACCAGCTACAACATTCAATATTCGCTGTTTCCCAATAACGCCTCGGTGCCGATTCCTCAAGATTCGGGATTTGCCGAGTTTGACGGCTCGACCGACCCGACGCTCGTGGCGACGACCAAGCACACGTTGGATCAAGTGCGCGAGTTCTACGACAAGGAACTGACCTCCGAAGGCTGGCTCAGCCGCGAGTTGGGGCGATCGATCAAGGAGGACCACGCCTGGCTTTCCTATATCCGCGGCCAGAGCGACTTGACGATCGGTCTCACCAAGTTGCCGGACGGCCGAACGCTGGTTCGCGTCGGAGATACGGGCGGTTCAATGTGGGAGCTCTCACAGAAGAAAGAAGATCCGGCGGGCGACAAGAATGCCGTGGGGCTGGAAGCGGCGGACTTTCCGGTTTTGAATCACTCCGTCGCGTTCGACGCCAACGATAAGAGCATTGAAATTACAGTCAAGAAAGCGACACTGGCGATGGCCGCCGAACAATTCAGCAAAGCGCTGGGGATGTTGGGCTGGACGCTGGAAGAGGGGGGAATTCGTGCGGAGGATTATACGCTGCTGCGGTTCAAGAAGGGGAAAAAGGAAATCAAGCTGAGAGCGCGCCCGAAAGACGGCAACGCTGTGGTCAACTTCCAAGGCGACGGTTTGGTCTGGAAAAAGGAACTGCCTTCCGGCAAGCAAACCGTTTCGTACGAAACGTGGTTGCGCCAGAACAAGCTACCAGCGGGACTGGAATTGCTCGACCGATACGAAGCCGAAATGCGCGCGATCAACGCGCCTCAGGCCACGAAGTCCCCAACGGGTAAATGAGTACTTCCGCATCATGGAACTCAAATCCACCAAGGCAAGCGCCATCGAGCGATGGGGGCCTCGCTGCCATCTCACTCTTATGATTGGAGTGGGCCTGACCACGGCATACTTGGGCGTTCACGGCGCACACGCCGGCGGTGGAGGTTGGTTTGCAAAGCTGACTGCCGGTACGATCTTCTTCATTCTTGGCTTCCTGGGTACTCATCTTGGATTAGACCTTCTTTTTCGGTTGGTAAGTCCGACCAGGTACTTATGGACCTATGGATTCAGCGGTGAGGGCTTGGCGTCCGAGTCGCGGAGCGACGAGATGGATTCGTCGAAAGAGTGAAATGCGCCGAGAATCCAGCGATTGATGGAATAACCAAAGAACTGCATTGGCTTCACGCATTTCGTCGAGGTTGAGTGGATCAGGGCGCCCGTGCCGTCGCGCGATGAGCTCGTTCACACTGGCTGCGGCGTACATCGGTGGCATCGCAATCGGAATTACAAAGGCTCGTCGGACGGATAACGAATTGCTGCACGTCGCTTGAGATGACGCGATGGAAGTGGGATTGGCCCGTCCCACTAGCACGTCAATTCCGGCAAATCGAATGAAGCCGTCTCTGCTTTCGTTCAGTTCGCCTTCCGCTGTGGCTGCCCTGTCGTTGAGAAAGTTA
>CAZFLF010000151.1:0-9937 GCA_964519825.1 uncultured Pirellulaceae bacterium
TCATGTACCGGCTTGTCATGCCCCGGCTTGTCATGCGGCTGGGCCGCTTTGGAATTCTTGTCACTCATAATTCAGCGTCCCCAAAAGGGAAACTCCGCTTTTATGCATGCCATTGAACTGGTATCTGAACTGCGATCGAACGAAATCACCCGGGAGGGAGCCGATTTTGCCCCTGCAAAACCGGCCCACGGGCTAGACAACCAATCGGATTGCGCCGGTGGTTTGATTATTTTACGCCGCAGCCGCCACTGTGGTTCGCTAGCAGCCAGATCACCCTATTCACCGTTCCCCGTTACTTCGGTTCAATCCACAGACCGAAATCGTAACTCGGGACCCAAACCTTACTAGGTGCCGACGGGTGAACAATTTAGAAACGAGGGGGGATTAATGCAACGACCCCCCGAACACAACTTCCCGCCTTGCCGTCGTTGCCCTGTATGTCCCATCGGCCCTGGGTAGCCCCCCATCAGCTGAAGTGAACTTGGGTTGGTCCCGATTCCCGGGGGCGCTGGGAGCTCATCCCTATACGGTAGCCGCGGCTTCGTTCAGAGTCGCCATGCGTTCGCGTAACGCGGGATGCTCGTCCAGAAGTTCGAGAATTCGTCGCCAATCCAGTCGTTCGGGACCAAGGGCCTCAAAAATCAGATGAGCGTTGTCCCAGTCCTCGTCCGCTTCAATTGTCAGCCGAACGTCCGGGCGATCCAGCTTCTCGGGAATTGGAATAAAGCGAAGTTGGAACAAGTCCGCGTGCGAAAAGACATACTGCAGCGAATTCTCGCGGTCGGCCGTATTCTTCGCCAGCGAATTCGCGCGAACGACGGCCTGGGCACCGCACCATTCCGCGAATAATCCCACTTTTGACAGCACGGCGGGACGGCCATCGATCGAGAAGTATCCGACGTAATCGATCCCGGGATTCGCGACCGCTGTGCACACCAATCGATCGATCAGCTCTGGATCGACAAACGGACAACACAAGGGGACCCGCACCAATTGGTCGGCTTTGTATTGACGCACCGCAGCCGCGACACGTCCGAGCGAGTCAGATTGCGAACCAACAAACACCGGCACGTCCGCTGGCGCCAGCCGCTCGATTGACTCCCCCTGTTCCTCGTCGGTCACAATCACTACTTGATCCAACAAGAGTGACTCCGTCACGCGGCGCACAACCCAGTCAAGTAACGATTTGTTGCCGAATCGATGTCCGGCTAACGACGTAGGGGGTGGTGCAAATCCGGTCCGTCCAGTTTCAAACCGGGGGACCTCGACGATTCCAAGCGTCGTGGACATCCTTGATTCTCCATGCGAGGCGATCCTGAAAAGACCCCGAAAGTGAGCCGGCAATCTAGCACTGCCATTCATGCGGAGTCAAGCGAAAGCACACAACGGCGTCGTTTTGTCGGAGGTGCTTAGGTCTACGGCCCGAACTCAACGTTGGATCGCGCCGAACGCCAACGACTGTAACTCGCGCCGCATCTCCGAGGCATCGCCGTTCTGCAGACCGACGCGTTGGATGAGCAGGATCACGAACACGCCTTGCTTCGGGTCAATCCAGCCCTGCGTGCCAAACGCACCACCGTGGCCAAATGTGCCTGGTGATAGCATCGCCGTAACCCCTTGCGGCTCGCGGACCACTGCGAATCCAAAACCAAATCCCATCCCCGACACAAAACCGCATTGCAGATCTCCGGTCTGTAACTTGGTCATTTCCGTGAGACTGGCGGACGAAATAATCTGCTTGCCGCCGAATTGCCCTCCGTTGAGCGTCATTTGGTACAGCTTCGCCAGATCGGCGCCGGTCGAATACAAACCGCCCGCCGGAATCGGATGCTTCGGGTGATCCGGCGAGCCGATAATGATGTTCTTTGTGACCAGCAGTCTTCCTTCCTTCGAATCGTAGACCGGTGGAATTCGGGATTTCTGCGCTGATGCCGGATAGAAACTCGTGTCGGCCATGCCAAGTGGCTGACAGATATTCTTCGCCACGAAATTCTCGAAAGATTCGCCTGACGCGACCTCGACGATCCGACCCAGCGTGTCGATGCCGGCATTGCAATACGACCATTTGCTGCCGGGTTCAAAGTCGAGCGGCCGCTGCGAGCTGACGAGCACCGCTTCGGTGAGCGTGAGATGGCGAGTTACGTACAGATTGGCCAGACCCTCCGGAAAACCACCGGGCAGACCCGAAGTGTGGGTGAGCAAGTCGCGGATCACAATCGGCCGCGGCGGCTTCTTCAGCGTGATCACTCCGTCCGCGCGCGATGTAACCAGCATCTGTCCGCGAAACTCCGGCAAGTGTTTTTCTACCGGATCCGAGACCGACAGCTTGCCTTGATCGGCGAGAATCATGACCGCCATCGCCGTAATGGGCTTCGTCATCGAAGCAATGCGAAAGACTGCGTCCTTGGGCATCGATGTCTTCGACTCGAGATCCAAATTGCCAACCGCATCGACGCGCACGATTCCATCTTTGGTCCCAACAACGGTGACGGCACCAGCCAACTGCTGCTTGTCGACGAACTCCTGCATCCGGACTGGAATCTGGTCGAGTTTCTTAGCATCCAACTCCACACCGCGCACCACGCTGGTGCACTGTCCCAAAGTTGCCAGCAGTAAGCAGGCGAAAAAATGGCGGTTTATCATCACAGTTCACCTTTCGATCAGGAATTTCAAATTTCGCAACTATTTAGTCGAATGAACTAACCGCGGATTTCACGGATAACACGGATGTCATGAGCACTCATTCACCAAAGAGAAAACGTTGTAAATATCCGTGAAATCAGTGTAATCCGCGGTTCTTCAATGGCAGCTACATCGCTGCGATTAGGGATGCCGCTAAGTCGCCAACCTCGCGCAGCACCTGTTCGCGAGGCTTGGTACTAGCTTCCGCGATGCGGCGGACCAGTGCGGACCCGACAATCAAACCATCGGCAACGGGACTCAATAGCTTCACATGCTCGGGTTGACTGATTCCAAACCCGATGCAAATCGGCAACGTAGTTTGCTTTCTCAGCCAGTTGACGCTGTCGACCAAATCCGGAGGCAGTTCACGGCGTTCACCGGTAATGCCGGTCACGGAAACGTAATACAGGAATCCGGTGGAACTATTGGCGATCCGGACTGCACGTTCGCGCGGCGTGGTGGGGGTCACGAGTTGGATCAAACTGAAATCCACCCGCCGGCAGATGTCTGACAGTGGTCCAGCTTCTTCGACGAGCAAGTCCGGCACGATCGCGCCGACGAAACCGGCCTCCTGAGCTTCAGCTACGAATCGTTCCAAGCCGTGTCGATGCACGATCGCGTAACTGACCATCGTGACGAGTGGCATTGAAAGCGTTGGAGTCACAGTCTGAATGGCTGCCAAGACGTTTTCGACTTTGAGCTTCCGACCGAGTGCCCGCGTATACGAAGCTTGAATGACCGGCCCGTCCGCGATCGGATCACTGTACGGAATCCCGACTTCCGCCAGGGTACAACCGCGGGCGTCCAACTCACGCAGCACCGCGGTCGTGAACTCCATATCCGGGTCACCGGCCGTGATGAACGGCATGAATGCCTTGCGACCGCCGCCGCGAAGCCGTGCGAAAAGTTGATCAATGGCCGACATGCAACCTCACCAATCGTCCCAGTTCACTTAGCTCGCAGGCGGGCGATTTCCGCGGCATCCTTGTCGCCGCGCCCCGACAGACAGATGACCACCACTTCTTCCTTGGGGCGGCCCGCCGCCAATTCCATTCCGTAGGAAATCGCATGCGAACTTTCCAACGCCGGCAGGATTCCTTCAGTCCGGGCCAAGTCGTCAAACGCTTGCAGGGCCTGATCGTCGCGGCAATACGTGTAACGGACGCGCCCCGTATCCTTCCAGTAGCTGTGCTCCGGACCGACGCCCGGATAATCGAGTCCAGCGGAGACCGAATGCACGTCGCACGTTTGGCCGTCGTCATCCTGCATCACATAGCTCATACTGCCATGCAGCACGCCCGGTTGGCCGTAGCTCAACGTCGCCGCGTGATCACCTGGTTTCGCTCCGCGCCCGCCGGCTTCGACTCCAACCAGTTCCACCTGCGAATCGCCGACGAAGGGATAGAAGATTCCGGCCGCGTTGCTGCCACCCCCCACGCACGCGACCACCGCATTGGGCAGCCGCCCGGTTTGGCGCAGCGATTGTTCGCGCGCTTCGCGGCCGATCACCGACTGAAAGTCGCGAACGATCCGCGGGAACGGATGGGGGCCCACCACCGAGCCAATGATGTAATGCGTCTGTTCGACCGATTGCATCCAGTCGCGCAGCGCTTCGTTGATGGCATCGCGCAGCGTACGTGAACCGCTTTCGACCGGCCGAACTTCCGCGCCGAGCAATTTCATGCTGAAGACATTGGGTGCTTGCCGCCGCACGTCCTCGGATCCCATATAGACGACGCACCGTAATCCAAATCGCGCGCACGCCGTCGCGGTCGCCACGCCGTGTTGTCCGGCGCCCGTTTCCGCGATAACGCGTCGCTTGCCCATTCGGATCGTCAACAACGCCTGGCCAAGCGTATTGTTGATTTTGTGAGCGCCGGTGTGATTGAGGTCCTCGCGTTTGAGCCAAATCTGTGCACCGCCGCACCGCTCGCTCAACCGCTGTGCGTGATACAACGGCGACGGACGACCAACGTAATTGTGGAGCAGGTCGTCCAGCTCGGCTTGGAACGCAGCGTCCTGCCGCGCCTTGTCGTATTCGGCAGTCAACTCGTCGAGCGCACGCGTCAGTGTTTCGGGGACGTATCGGCCGCCAAAATCGCCGAAGCGGCCGGCAGCGTCAGGTACGTTCGGGTTCGCGGTGGTCATAGGCTTCAGTCAATGATCTTGTTGATCGGATACTCGACAATTCCTTTGGCTCCGGCGGCTCGCAATTGTGGAACGATCGTGCGGACAAGCGTCTCATCGACAATCGTGTTCACGTCGACCCAGTCGGGATCGGACAGCGAAGCGACCGTCGGCTTCTGCAAGGCCGGTAACACGCGCAACACTTGATTGAGCTGTAACCGCTGGACATTCATCATCAGACCGACTTTGCCCTCCGCGGCCAAACAAGACTGGAGCATCAACGCAATATTGCCGAGTTTGTCCTTCTTCCACGGATCGGTGATTGCGGTCGGGTTGGCAATAAAGCGAGTCGTGCTTTGCAACACCTCGTCGACGATCCGCAGATCGTTGGCCTTGAGCGAACTGCCCGTCTCGGTCACTTCGACGATGGCATCGGCGAGCATCGGCGGCTTAACTTCGGTCGCGCCCCAGGAGAATTCGACCTTGGCTTCTACGCCATGCCGAGCCAGATAGGCCTTAGTTAGGCCGACTGCTTCGGTGGCAATCCGTTTTCCAGCCAGGTCCCGGATCGACTGGACCGGGGAAGCATTCGGCACGGCCAGCACCCACCGCACCGGCCGCCGGCTCACTTTCGAAAACTTTAACTCGCAAATCTCGGTAACCTGGGCCTGGGATTCCAGCACCCAATCGTGACCGGTGATTCCCGCGTCCAGGATGCCTTGCTCGACATAGCGCGCCATTTCCTGCGCCCGAATCAGCAGGCACTCAATCTCATCGTCGTCGATCGTAGGGTAATACGAACGGGAAGAAATTGTGATGTTATAGCCCGCCCGCCGAAACAGCGCGACGGTGGCTTCTTGCAAACTTCCGGCGGGAATCCCCAGTTTCAATACGCGGTCCGACATCGCCATTTAACTCGCTCAATTAGCTTTTCTTGTACACAGTGGCCGGGTCAAACAATCGCTCGCCCACCACTTCGACTCCGCGAGTCACCGGGTCAATCTTACGAAAGAAGCAACTGTGAAAGCCTTCATGACACGCCGCGCCGCCGATCTGGTTCACTTTGACGAGCAGCGTATCGGCGTCGCAGTCGAAATAGATTTCCAGCAACTGTTGGACATGGCCGCTTTCCTCTCCTTTGCGCCAGAGTTTCTGGCGGCTGCGGCTGTAGTAGACGACGTGTCCAGTCCGCAGCGTTTCGTCATACGCTTCCTGGTTCATATAGGCCAGCATCAACACATCGCCGGAAGCGGCGTCTTGAGCGATCACTGGAATCAGTTCGTGCTTGGAAAAATCGGGGCCGGTCACGGTCGCAAGGTCTCCTCCGCAGTGCCTCTGAGCGAATCCTGGAAAGAGGCTACGTTAACAAGAGAATCACGCGACAGCTAGGGACAGAAACGTGCGGCGAACGATAGCACACAGATCGACGCACCAGTTTCAAACTGATTCAAGTACCATGTACGCAAGCCTATCGTGAAATAGACTGACCAGTAGGGTCACTCAGTTCAAAAACAAGTTCGTAGACAAGAGCAGGTACCAAAAATGGCACAATTCGATCGCATTACTTTTGATCCGGCGGTGATGGGAGGTAAACCGTGCATCCGTGGTCAGCGAGTGACCGTCGGAATGGTGCTTGGACTACTGGCTGCGGTGCGATCCCGTGAGGAGATCCTGAAAGCGTACCCATACCTTGAAGCTGAAGACATCGATCAATGTTTGGCGTACGCAGCATGGCGCATGGAAGAACGTGAGTTACCACTGGCCAGCACATGAGCATTCAGATTTTGATTGACACGCCCTTAAATCTCATACGCCTTCATGACATCCGGCGGTGCCGGGGCGTAGGCGAAGGGCTCGATGGAACAGCCGGCGCGACCTTGGCTCAGACTGCGCATGGCGCTGGAATAGCCGAATAGTTCCTTGAGCGGTGCGCGGGCTTCGATGGAGGTCATCTTGCCGCGGAGGTCGGTTTTCACGATCGTAGCGCGACGCTGCTGCAGATCACCGACGAAGTCGCCTAAGTAATCTTCCGGAGTGAGGATGTCGAGCTTCATGATCGGTTCGAGCAAAACTTTGCCTCCCTCAGTCAGTCCTTGATCGAACGCCTCATTGGCCGCGATGCGGAAGGCGGTTTCATTCGACTGCTCGTTCCACTCACCCCCCAACACGGTCACTCGCAGCTTCATCAAGGGAAAACCGGAGATTAGGCCCCCTCCTTCACTGCGCTCCTTGAGTGCCTCAAGCGTCGCCACCAGATAATTCTCTGGCAACGATTCGGGAGGTACGCGACTGAGGATTGCAACCGCCGGACTACTCCCCTCGAACGGTTCCATCCGAAGCGTCAACTTGGCGAACAACTGCTGGCCGGCAATCTGGCGGCGGCATTCTCCGACAACTTCCACGGAACGGGCGATCGTTTCGCGATAGCTCACCTGCGGTTTGTGAAAACGGACGTTGAGATTGAAATCTCGCAACAATCGGTTCTTGATAATCTCCAGGTGCAGTTCACCCATGCCGTTGATGAGCAATTGTCCCGTTTCCTCGCCGGAAACCCGGAGCGTCGGGTCTTGTCGCTTGAGCAATTCCAGCGTTTCGTGGAGCTTCTTCCGCTCGGTTGACGTTTCCGGTTCGATCGCCATCGAAATAACGGTTTCCGGAAACTGGATTGTCTCCAACAAGATCGGCTCGCGCGTGTCGCACAGCGTATCGCCGGTAATCGTGTTTCGCAGCCCAACGACGCCGACAATGTCACCCGCTTGAACCTCGTCGATCTGCTCCTCCTTGGTCGTCGCGTGGATCAACCAGAGTTGCGAGATGTTCTCCTTCTTATCGTTCGCCGGATTGAGTGCCCGAGTATTTGTCTTGAGCGCGCCGGAATAAACTCGCACCCACGATAAGTCGCCGGTCTTCGCCGGCAGAACTTTGAACACCAGTCCCGCGAAAGGATCCTCGACACTCGGAGCGCGCTTTTCAGGCTTCTTCTCCCCCTTTTTTCCGACGCCGACCCCTTCAACCGGCGGCAGATCCGCGGGGCTGGGCAGGTAATGCACCACCGCGTCGAGCACCGGTTGTACGCCAATCCCGTGCAGTGCCGATCCACACAATACCGGCTGGACTTGCAGACTGAGTGTGGCGTCGCGCAGCACACGACGAATCAAATCCTCGGGAATTGGCTGCTCCGACAAAGCCAACACCATCAATTCGTCGCTGAACGGGTACAGCTTATCCAGCAGCTCATCACGCCACATCACCGCGTCGTCCCGGTGCGAGTCGGGGATCTCTTCTTCGCGAATGGCACTCCCGGCGGACTCGACGTCGAACGTCAGCATTTTCATCCGGACCAGGTCGATAATTCCGCGAAACGGATCATTGAAGTGGGGCGGACCTTGGCCGACCGGAATCTGAATGGCGACCGGTGTTGCGCCGAGCCTGGAGCTGATTTCCTTGAAGACCGCTTGGAAATCGGCTCCCTCGCGGTCGAGTTTGTTGATGAAGCAGATTCGCGGAACGCCGTACTTGGTGGCCTGCCGCCAGACGGTCTCGCTTTGTGCCTCAACCCCTTCGCGAGCGCTGAATACGACCACTGCTCCGTCCAAGACGCGCAAACACCGTTCCACTTCGGCGGTGAAGTCGACGTGCCCGGGGGTGTCGATCAGGTTGACGTAATGGTCGAGCCAGTCAAACGTGACGCAGGCCGCATAAATCGTAATCCCCCGTTCCTGTTCCTCGGGATCGCAGTCGGTCTCAGTCGTCCCCTTGTCCACCTCGCCGACCCGATGCTTCGCGCCGCTGTAATACAGCATGTGCTCCGTCAACGTCGTCTTGCCGGCGTCGATATGGGCGATGATGCCGATATTGCGCAACTTTTCGATTTGGCGTGCCATGGCCGACTAGTCCCTGTGCGAACTCATGCGAAACATGTGTCTGACTCACCTACGGACGAATACGTGATCAGCGCAAAAAAAGACGCCGCGGCATGAGGGATCTCACAACGCGGCGTCGGTATTTGCACGAACTACCAAGCGAAATGGGCAAAGGCTTTGTTCGCGTCCGCCATGCGATGCACATTCTCACGGCGAGTGATTGCGGCGCCTTCTTTCTTGAAGGCAGCGAGCAATTCTTCGGCCAGCTTCTCGCCAGTCGATCGCCCCTTCTTTTCGCGGACCGCCAGCAGAATCCAGCGAATCGCCAGAGATTGCTGCCGCTTGCGGTTGACCTGCATCGGAACCTGGTATGCCGCACCGCCGACCCGCTTGGAGCGAACTTCCACGTACGGCTTGACGTTTTCCACCGCTGCGTGAAACACGTCCGCTGGGTTTTCGTTGGGTAGCTTTTCTTTGATGATGTCCAGCGCACCATAGAACAATCCGCGAGCGACCGACTTCTTGCCGCCATACATCATGCAATTGATGAACTTGCTGGCCAACAGCGATCCGCAGACGGGATCCGGCTTGAGCTGGCTCTCGCTCGACGTAATTCTTCCCATTGCTGACTAGTTCCCTGAGCGATTTGCTGTGTGTGAGTGAAAATGGTGCGATACTTACAGCTGCTTGGTTTACGGTTGCTTGGCGCCGTATCGGCTTCGCCCTTGTCGGCGCCCGTCGACTCCCAAAGTATCCCGCGAACCGCGAACGACTTGATACCGCACGCCCGGCAAGTCCCGAACGCGCCCCCCTCGCACGAGAACAATCGAGTGTTCCTGGAGGTTATGCCCTTCACCCGGAATGTAAACCGTGACTTCTTTCCCATTCGACAAACGCACCCGAGTGATCTTGCGAAGTGCCGAGTTCGGCTTCTTGGGGGTCATGGTGCGCACGATCAAACACACACCTTGCTTCTGTGGACATTTTTCCAACACAGGTGACTTGCTGAACTTACGCTTCGGCCGACGTCTCTTTTTCACTAACTGATTGATCGTGGGCATTGCTCTTCGCAGTGGGTTTATTTTTCGGGTTTATTTTTCGAGGGTACCTGACGAAAACGTTCCAGCTCAAAGAACCAAAAAGCGTAGCGGTTTGGGGATTCGTGTCAAGGCGTGGCTGGAGAGTGACGCAACCAGTGTGGTGCGACGCTCCGCGTCGCAATTCACGACGCGGAGCGTCGCGCCACACTTCTTGCCCCGGCGGTC
>CAZFLF010000152.1:0-9916 GCA_964519825.1 uncultured Pirellulaceae bacterium
GTTGATGGACGCATCCGGTTGGTTCGGCTGTAATCCCAAGAACAGCTTCTCGAGCACATTCTCAGCGTCGGTCTCCTTGAACGGAAAGAATTGCCAGAAGCGCTTCGCGTCAGTCCCTGGAGCGAAGGGATTCAGAATGTAGTGGCACATCTTCAAAGCTTGATCGAATTGCTGCGCCGCGAGCAGGCGGTCGACCAGGAGCATGGGCGCGTGGAACGCGGCTTCCCAGTTGTAGAGCGCGTAAGGCCGCTTGAGTTCGTGGTAGATCCCGGCGGGGGTCAGCCCGTAACCGTCAGCTTTATCGGCCGGATTAGTTATGTTTTTTACGTAGTAGGCGAATAGGTCCTCGAGATTTCCGGCTGAAAGTCTACTCAGTAGCTCATGAGAGAAGGGATTAAAGAATCTTACTTTGGCGTCGTTAAACGTCACGCTGGTGGTGTTGTCCGTGAAATAAGGTTCCTTGCCAAAGTTCTGAGGCGGGGCTGCTTCCGCTGCTTGTAATGAATAAATATTCGTAGTCTTCTTGACCAGATCGGTCCGGTAATGGAAATCGGTGAAAGCGAGATCGTTGCCCAGAACATTACTGGGGGAAAGCTGGCTTCCTACAAACTGAAAGGCACCAAGCTTGCCGTTATTCACCAGCTCAAATACGTCAACCACCACTCTCCGGTCAGGCGCCGTAACAATTCGGGGAATAAATTGATAAGCATGGATCGATCTCAATAGTTTGTCATAGACCGCATCGCCAGAGACCTGCTTCGGAGTCCATTTCCCATTGCGGTATTCGCTCCATGCCAACTTGATTTCCCAAAACTCGTCGATGGTCTTCACCGGGACCTGCGCGTTCCCACTGGAGTCCTTGGTTGTCTTAACGTTGGGACCCACATTCGGCGGAAGCGTCTTCTTCATGAATTGCGGGAAGAACAGAATAAGCCGCTTGTTCCACACTACCGGGATGAGGTACGTACCGAGGTCCGTAATCTTTCCGGCGTTCTCGACTTCGTAGCTTGGAATGTCAACCTGGACCTTCTCCCACGGGTACCAGTTCTTTTCGTCGGTCTTGAAATAGCGGTAGTAAAAAAAGTGGGGAACATTACGCGTACGTGCAAACACGTGTAGTGTGTTACCCGCATCGTCCAGGAAGAGGCCCACAACTCTCAGGTTGGCCACCTCGTCGACCTTGAACAGATAGCTCTTCAGCGCGTTTTCAACGGTCTGTGTATTGATATCCTTTTGCAGCAACTCCGATTCCAGCTCCTTATAGAAGGGGCTTTTGTCGTCGCGAAGTTCGGACTTGATCCAATTCTCCGGGTAGAGAAATACTTTGCGGTTGGCTTCCCAGACACGGTACTTTTGCATCCACTCCCAGCGGTCGCGGTCGAGGGCGTTGTTAGGTACGCCGACCTGAACAGACGGGGTACCCTGCTGCACCCGATCTTCCAAACCTAGCAGGCATCTCTGAACGAATAGTTGTACGGTTGAGATCGCCTGCTTAATGCGGGACGTTTCCATGCAAGCGTCCATCTGCACATCGATGAGGAAAAACTCGAACAGGCTGTCGGCATCCACTACGCCCCAGTCGATCAGATCTGGCTGCACCAGCAGATAACTAATCAGCGCCTGTTTCTGGTCTTCGCGCAGCTGGTCGTTCAAAGGCTTGACGACTTGCTCCCAATCTTCCTGGTCGTAACGGGCACGCAAGGTCGCCCGGATGCCTTCGGCAATCTGGTGGCAGACCGAGAACTTGGAAACCGGATTGGCCCAGGCGAATAGCCGATCCATATCGGTGCCGATCGCACTGGCAACTTGCAGCGCTTTTTGCAGCTTGAGCAGGTTGACTTCGTTACGGAATGCGTCGGGACGATTGAGATCGAAGTGTTCCGGCGCGATCAACTTAACGATGTCACCCGGCTCCCATTGCGTCGCTGCGGCGATTTTCTTGCTCAGCGTCGTGGTCGCGTCCGGCTTGTTTGTCCACTGGAACAGATCCAGCAAGCTTGTTTCGGTTTTCGGCAACTTGTCGCGCAGGCTCGCGTAGGTGTGTAACCGACGCCAGTGTCCCAGGGTAAGGGCGTTGAAATCGAAATTCTTGGAATCGGCAGCGAAGTCGATTCCGTGCGCTTGCCAATAACTCACTTCGTCAACCGTCATGTTGAAGCCGTTGACTACCAGCGCGGCCTTATACAGCTTGATAAAGACTTCCTCCGTGCCGTTTGACGAGTAGTCAGGCAACAATGCCGAGGCAGGGATAAACGACTTGGGCGAGGCGGACGTCTTCCACTGCAAGCCGGTTGCAGGCTGACCATTCACCTCCAGCCAATAGAGCTTGCCATTTTTTAGTTTCAGCGGATTCGCGGGGTCGGTGGACCAGACATTCGACGGGTCTTCTTGTTGGACCGTGAATGGGATTGACTGGCCATCGATAACAAGGGCCGGGGGTTGGGTATCCCCTATCAGACTCTTGGCGATAAACGTATACGCGTCATCGACCGACGGGATCAGATAACCTTTCCAGTCGTTGCCGCTCGCAACAGGTTTTTGGTGGATCTGTTCCAGTGCGGCGATGGCATGTTGCTTGGATGCACCTACCAGCAACACCTCCGTTAGCAGAACGTCCGTGACGTCAGTCGCCAGGCCCGCTGCGCCCGACAGGTTGCTGACAATCAACCGGTGGGCCAGCCGCTGCCGTAGGAACGGGAGGAAAAACTGGAGGAAGTAGTAGCGTTTGACTGGGGCCGTGTTCGCATCGGTTGCAGCCGGGTTATTCGGATCGGGCGGCACGTTCAGGTCGCCTGCTAGCAAGTTTGCTAGGGCCTCTGGCGTGTTAGGAAAAATGCCAAACAGATTATCGTTGAAGAACTGCCGTGCTTGCTTTCCCGCCCGGTCGACAGCCTTGGCCCAGCCTGGATCGTTTGAAAGAGTTTTGGCCTGCGTTTTTTCAGCATCGGTCAGAATGCCCATCACTTGGATGGACGCACTGGGTGGATTCGCGTCCTTCTGATTGCTGTACTTGAGTTTTTTCGCGAGGGGATCTGTTTCGGGTATCGCGATGACTTGGTTAGGTGGCGCATTGGTTGTGTAAACCGATGTTCCCTCTAACAGACTGATAATCTGCTCCACCACCGACGCCTCATACAACAGTCCGGCCTTAGCGCGGATCAGGTCGGCGGTTGCCTCGTCTTTCTTGTCTGTCGGCACATCCGCATGATCGAGGTCGATGGCGTTCAGGCCGTCGTAGAGTGTCTTGCTGATTTGCAGGATGGTCTTCTTCGCCGGGGCCAGCGGGCGTTTTGGATCGTCGTGATTCCGAATGAGGTAATTGAGTTGGCGGAAGGTGAAACCTGCGTCCTCCATGTTTCCCCAGTCGCGGAGAAGTGCCAATGTGCCCTCTGCGCTCGTGAATGGATCGCCAAACAGCGCGAATACTTCGCCCAGGTCGGCCGCCCGCACTTGCAGGATTTTTGCGAGCAAGCCGTGGCGATAGAGCACGGACACATTGGCCAGCGTCAAAGCATCGGACAGTTGGCGGAACGCGATGACCGCCGTCACGTCGTCCGCCTTCAGCTTCAAGGCGGCCATCACCACCGGCATATGGTCTGATATCTTGGCCTCTTGTGTCAGGTAGTTGCCGTTTGTGTCCGATTTGAAAACCTTGTCGATACCGAGCAGGTTATGCGTCAGGAATAAGCGGGAGTACAGCGACTTTTCTCCGGCAGTACTGATGTCGGCCCAGAATGCCAGCAGCTTGTCCAAGGGCAACCCGGTGAGGTCGAGCAGTTTCCGGATGGCGACGAGCTGATGCAGAAAGCCGGTCGAGATACTCTCCGAAACCTGCGCAATTTCAGGGCAATGACTGTCATCGTTGTGCTCCGGTGTGTCGGGGCATCCGCCTTCGTCGCCATCGCCCACATCGCTGCAATCGGGTTGGAAAATATCGAAGCCAACTGATCGGCCATCGCCGGGCAACATCATTGCACCGCCAGCCATACGAATGCTGGCAGCGGAACTGGACGTTCCAATCAGCGCCACGTCGGTTTCCGCAATGGTCCAGCCCAGCTTGTGCCATAGGCGGATGAAGCGTTGCATACGGTCGTATTCGCCGATGGTCAGGACTGATCCGTCAAGGTGGGTCAACCGCACCTTGTCCAGGTCGCAGGTCTCGCGCTCAGGGAGCCAGTTAAATCGCTCCTCGCCTGGCCCCCGCGGTCCTTTGTCATCGACAAAGCCGATGTCGTCGCCATTCGAGTTCTTTATAAGTAACTCACCGAGTGTAAATTTTTCAACAAACGGTTTCCCATCCGTGCCGACGAGCTGCACCGCGATCGTGGCGTGGCCGATAATGACTCCGTTCTTGTCGATTATTGTGCCGTCTCTACGCAGGATGCCGACAAGCTCAGGTGGCGGACCGACAGTGAACAACTGACCTTCAATCGGCAATTGCGGTCCTGCGCCCGATTCCAGAACAATCAGCTTTCCGATTCTCTCGAAGTAGCAATACACCCAGTTGTGAAAGTCCGTGCTCCGCAAGCAGTGATCAGGACTTTGCTGATGACAAAGGTCCGGGTGCAGCAGGGCCTCGAATTTAGCAGCCACCGGCTGCCCGTTGTTCAGGAACTCAATCAGCTTGGAAAAGCGAACTTTCTGGTCGGTGCTGCTCGTGTCCACCAGCGTCTGCAAATACCGGTAACTGAATAGAATGCTCTCCAATAACTTCAGAGCCCCGCCCTGCGGGTAGGCGGGGTTGATGAATCGTGTTTTCAGCAACTCAACCAGATCCACGTACGGGATACCGGTGCGCGGCAAGAACTGCTTCTTCACGAATGTGAGACCCAGCTTCGAGGTCTCGTCGATGTTGAGCATGTCGGCTTCAGTTGTGTAACCGTAATACTCGTGAACCGGTCTGACGCCGATCTTCTTTTGGTAGTCATCCTGGCTGTGCACCTGTCCCAGTGTGAGATCGAAATAGGCTTTGGGCCAGAACGCCTCACGGGTCAGGATGATGTGTTCCTCTTGTGTGATGCCGAGAAACTCTGCATCCGCTGAGCGGTCCAGTACCATCGCGTGCAACGCTTGTAGTTCCTGTTGCTGAGCGGGGGTAAGAACCACGCCGGGAACAGCTTCGGTGGCGGTGCGGAACGTATCCAGCAGTTCATACCGACTGGTGCCCAGATACTTCAGGAAAATCCTGGACGCATCGATCGGCTGGTGGTAGGGCAGCGTGAACGGATAGACCGCGTCTTTGAGAATGCAATAAGCCTGGTAGTTGATGTGCTGCGGCTGAGCCAATAGCTCGCTAGTGGTTTCGTCGGCGACGTTAAAGACCTCCAGCGTCGCCTGCTTGGGCACATTCGGGTCGGTGCGATACTTGTCCAGGTGCACGACGAAGCTCTCCATCACCTCGTTGACGAGATCGATGTAGGGGAGCACGGTGAAGGTGTTTTCGCAGGTTAGTTCCAAGCAGCCTAAGTCCGGACGGCGGCGGAACAGCTTTTCCAGCGGCGTGTTGGTAATATCCCTTGGATCAGTTCGGATGCCCGGACTAGGATTACTCGGATCAGACGGATCAGAACCGAGGTTGTTGTTCCTCAGATACTGAAGTATCTCGACGAAGTACGACGCCGGGCTGTAGACCGACAGGCAATCGTCGCATTCGCAATAGTCGATGCTGCCGAACAGCGTTTCCAGGTTTAGTGGAACCGCTTTCTGATCGGCCACTGCTTGCAGCTTGGCCATGCGTGCTTTCATGGGCTGCTGGCCATCGATGATCGCCAAGCCCGTTCCTCGCCACGCCTCGCGCATCGTGATCAGCGCTTGCTCGTTGCGGATGTGGGTGTTGACGGCATTCGTATAGACCTGCCGGGCTGCTTCTTCGCCAAGCGTCTGCCCGTGCGCGCTCAGGAAGGTGGATTCCGGTATCTCAGCCACACGAAACGCCGAGGTCAGGTTGGCCTTCATCAACACCGGTACGGCTGCGGGGATGGGGCTGATTGCCTGCACGCGCTGCAGAGTCTTCAACTGCTCGACGACGCCGGCCCGATGATCGTCGGCGATACCCTTGAAGGCGTCGGGACGTTTCAGCACGGTGTAAACCGAAGTGGTGCGGATGTTGAAATCGGGTTGATTGGTCAGAAAGCTCACCACTCCCGTACGGTGATTCGTATCCGCAATCGGGACTTCGGCGTCCTGCACCATCCGGTGCAACACGGCGGTGGGTTCGGCGGTGAACAGCTTGTTGTGTAGGGCGATAGCAAAGTTTTTCTGTTTCTCGTCGGCCGTGGCGCCCGGGGTGTTTGCCGGAATGGTATTCGGGTCAACCAGCGCGGTCAGTTTTTCGACATTGAAACGGAGCGCCACATCGCGCAGGTTCGTGAGGTCCGGTTGTCCGGAAAGGGCTTTCACTACCGAAACATGATCGTCCGACCAAACCGCCAGCGAATGAGCCAAGGCAACTTTTTGCAGCGCGGCCTCAGGCAGTTTGTCTTTCAGACTCGCCAGCGCCGCGGGCATATCGCCGTTCGCCGCCCGCAGCGCCTCGTCCACGATCTGCCGGTCGTGTTTTTTGGTCAGAATCGTATTCAGCGTCTTGATTCTGACTTCGATATTATGCGTTTCTGATGGCATGATTCTTATGCTCCAAACAATTAGACGGCTAAATCAGAGCCGGATACGACGACATGCGTTGCTCAACATTGTTGTCGGGTTCAATTCCAAAGTTTTGCTGTCTCCACTCCGACGCCAATGCCGCCGACGTCTCTTGTCTCGTTCTCAATATGCAGGAAAGTACTCCAGTGTTTCCTGGACTACACGGCATGGGTTTCTAAACGTTGACTGTCCGGGTTATATTTCCGAGCATCCGCCCTATACGGGTTTTAAGGTCGGAATCCGATCGGGGGCTTAACGGGCACACCCTGCGGCGGCACGTTGTATGGATTTCCTCCCGGCGCGGGCGGGCGTCCAAATCCGATCGGAGGCTTAACGGGCACACCCTGCGGCGGCGCGTTGTATGGATTTCCACCAGGCGCGGGCGGGCCTCCAAATCCGATCGGGGGCTTAACAGGCACACCCTGCGGCGGCGCGTTGTATGGATTTCCACCAGGCGCGGGCGGGCGTCCAAATCCAATTGGAGGTTTAACTGGTGGTGGCGTAATCGGAGGTTTAACTGTTGGTAGCGGTGGTTTCGGAGGACCACTAACGATTTCGAGGGCGCTTTTTGTTAATACAGCCCCTTCGGCAGTTGCCTGCAATACCTCTCCAGGCGTAGGACCTGGGACCGTCGGGTCAGATTGCGAAGTTGGCGCATTTGCTATACCAGGAGTCTTATATGATGCGTAAAGGAATGCCCCAACGGCAACAATCGCCACTCCAATCAACCAAGGTAAGTTTCCGTCAGGATCTATCGCTACGATGGGCCTGTTGTTCGCATACCCATACGCGTCATGAATGAATCCTTTCTCAAGGCCCTCTAGCAAATAGATTAAGTCAACGCTAATCCACCTTCCCAACCAGGGCGTGTAATACCGCGCCCCGTGATACGTAAACCCGGTCTCCTTATCCCGCTCCTTACTCGTATACCGATAGCGCTTCGCCGCCGCCTTGATACTCTGATCCACCGCCTGATATGAAGTACTGCCGTAGGGAGTGTACTCCTCGTATGAAATGACGTTACCGTTGTCATCTAATTCGAGGCTGGCCGAACTCAGGTGGTTGCCAAACTGATAACGGATGAGCTGCCCCGGTGAACCGTCGAAACCCTGCGTTCTGGTCTCCACCAACGCGATGCGCTGTTTGCCGTCTATGATGTGCAGTGTCTCGCGTGCGAGTGCGATGTCTATGCCGTTGCCATTGAACTCGCGGTAAATCTCGAAGCCGCCAAGATAGATTCGCTCGGCCTTGCGCGAACCGTTTTGACGTTCGGTGACTTTGCGCACGCGCTGCCCACCAGCGTCGTAAACATAGAAGGTCGTCTCTGGCGCTTTGTCCGGTGGCGGCGACGCATTGACCGCCTGTCGCGAGGTCGCGCTCAACTGGTCTTTGAAGTCCCATTGCATCAGTGTGAGGTGCGGCATGCTGGTCATGTTGCCGTGGGCATCGTAGGTGTAAGGCTCGGTCATTGCACCTACGGTCGTGCTGCTCAGGCGGTTGCTCTTCTTGGCGGATTCGATCAGGCTCGCTTCGGTATTTGTGTAGGTACGCGTCCAGTTGCCATTGGCCGCCTGATGGATCAGCTTCTCGAAATTGCCGATGGCGTCGTATAGATAGTGTTCGGTGTAGTTGCGCATCGCCTGGGCGTCACCGGGATGTGGCAGATTGACGCGGAACTCGTCGTTCCAGGTGGTTTGCGGTTGCGCGAGTTGACCGATGTGCTCTCGGCCCGTTGCGTTGATTAGCCGGTAGACAGCATCGTAGGCATAGTCGCACTGCGGCGCTATGATCTGACCGTTGAAAATAATTGTCTGCTGGGCGTCGTCGCGGATGCGGGTGATGTTGCCGGCTGGATCGTAGGTATAGTGCAGGTCCTGGAATATCGAAGTGACCTGTGGGGCGGGAGGACCAAATAGGCGGCGCAGCAGGTTCTGCCGTGCCGCACCGGTGCGGCGGGTCTTCAAATGAATCAGGCGGAAAGTCTGCTCGTCATAGGAATATTCCGTCAGCGCGCCATTGCCGTAGTCGATACGAGTGCGCTGGCCCTTGGCGTCGTAGTCGATGTTGGTGACGGCAGGCAGATTGGCCGACGGCGGATCGAGTAAGACGCTCGGCTCCGCAGGCTGCCCCAGCCAGACATCGACTCGTTCCAGTAAATTGGCCTCGTTGTAGCCTGGCCTGATGACGTTGATCTTAGTGTTTGGCAGGTTGCCGTGCGGCGCGATCAACTGGATCGGCCGATTAAGCGCGTCATAGCGAGTGCTGCTGCTAAAGAATTCGGTTTCCAGAACAGGCTGTGGATTCTGCGACCAATCTGGTGTGACCTTGTAGTCCAGTACAAGTTGCCGAGTGCTGCGCAACAAGTTGCCCTTGAAGTCCTGTGCCTCACTGGTCGAGACTCCCGCTGTGTCATAGTGCTTATAGGGCTTGCCGCGTAGATTGGCCTGCAGGACCTGAGCAGGAGTGAGGCCGCTCGTGGCGGATTCGCCGTAGACAATTTCTTCGAAACGAATTTCGCGAGCTGGGTTCTTCACATCGGCGCCGATGACAAATGAGCGCAACGGACGGCGCAGCTCGTCGTATTCGGTGCACATGGTGTGGTTACGACTATCCCATCGGCGGATCGGCTTGCCGGTGACGTCGCCCAGCATCCAGCGCTGGCCCGCCTCCATGCTGGTTTGATGGATGCGGTTGCCGAGCATGTCGTAGTCGTAGCGCATGACGACGCGGTTGTTGGCATCCTTGACCTCACGCTGATTGCCTTCGATGTCCAGTGTCACGCGTGTGGCATATTTCTGTACCGCGCCGTTGGCATCTTTGGCGTTGTCGGCAATCGTCAGCATGGGCCGACCCAGCGTGTCGAAGTAGGCCACGGTGGGCGTTGCAGCATGAGCGGCTGCTTTGTCGGCTGCGGCCTTTTCGTCTGGACCCTTCTGCCCGTTGCGTCGTTGGTCGTACCAAGTGGGCAGGTAATCAGCAGCCGGGAGGCGTTGAAAGAACTCGCTGACGTCGGGATCCGTCTTGGGGTCGGACAGCGTTACCGTGTCGTTCACGTCCCAGGTTTCTTGCCGCCATGGATCGAACACAACTTTTTCAAAGGTGTGGTTGGGATGCAATGTGGCGACCACCCGTTCCACGGGGTCGTAGAACAGGATCGGTGTAACGCCGGTATCGGTCATCTCCGGTTCCGCTTCATACAGCTGCGTGCTGCTGAAGAACGGCTCATATTGTTTGACCGGCTTACCCTTGTTGTTATAAACGGTGCGGCCTTTGC
>CAZFLF010000153.1:0-9899 GCA_964519825.1 uncultured Pirellulaceae bacterium
ACCGTACGGTAGTTCGGCGCGTATCCGACAACCACGGGTTGAACCGGTGCAACGGCGTACGGCGCGGCGACGATAGGCTGAGCCACAGTGATTTGCGGGGCTACGGCGCAGGGCGCGGCAACCGGGCAAGAAGCGGGCGCGTAGCAATTGGTTTGAGCTCCTGGCACTACGGCAACGGGCGCCGAGGCCAGAACGGGGGCATATCCCGCGACAGTCGGTGACGGATAGACGAGTATTGGCCGTCCGAGCAGCCAATCAAGGAATGGTCCGGCATGAGCATCTTGGCCCGGCAACAACAACGAAGCCGCGCCGGTTACCGCAGCCAATGAGAGCTTGCGCATTGACGTAAACATGGAGAAATCCCCCGAAAAAGTTGCTCGCCTTCTCAAGTTTCTTTAGACCGCAGCCGACGATAGTGCGTCAAGCAAGAACTCGCCTCACGCACCCATTTGTCAACGAATTACGGTCGCAACGAATTGGCGGTTTAGGCGAATCGTGAGGGGCACACGAACGCTGCCATCCAAGACAAGATTCCTCAAGACTCGCCGGTCGATCTCTGAAGCATACGTCACGATTGACGTGCTGATTGGAGACTATGCCGCTTTCGCAGAGACGGCGGCGGGGGGCTCGTCAAGCAAATCTCGCAACAACTGCATCGTCCGGTCGGCGGCTCCCTGTTGCGATATGACCAGTTGCTGGGCGCGTTGTCCGAGCGACCGAGCCCATTGCGGTTGTTCAAGGCAGCTTCGGACAAACTCAGTCAGTTCACCGCCGCTCGGCACAACAACCGCTCCGTCGCAGTCCAACAACAATCGAACGATGTCCCGAAAGTTGTTGGTCTTGGGGCCGAACGACACCGCTGCGCCGTAACCGGCCGGTTCAATCATGTTTTGCCCGCCACGACTTCCCATGCTGCCGCCGACGAAGGCGATCTGCGCCGTACCCCACCACGCCGCTAATTCACCAATTGTGTCAATCAACAAGATGCGCGCCTGCGGGTTAGCCCCCTGCGCATCGAGTGATGTGCGACGTTGCCACGGCAGTCCCGCACGGTTCAGCATCACCGAGATATCTTCGCAGCGCGTGACGTGGCGCGGTGCGAGCAGCAACCTTAGTCGTGGATGCCGGGCCTGGCATTCACGAAATGCCGCCAGGGCGAGTTCCTCTTCCGGCTCCTGGGTGCTGCCAGCCAGAAAGACCACATCGTCCGCCGCAATCCCCGCGAGTTCTCGTAGTTGGCACGTCGCGGTGTTCTGCCGGTCGGTCTGCGTTCCGTCAAACTTGACCGAGCCGGTCACTCGAATTCGTTGTGGATCGCCGTCGCCGATCAACTTCCGAAATCGCGCGGCATATTCGTCGTTCTGTACGGCGATCAGATCGACTTGCCGCAGGATCGGTGCGAACAACCAGCGGAGCCGTTCGTAACCTCGAAAGCTCTGGCCGCTCAGCCTGCCATTCACGATGGCGACCTGGCAATTGCGCTCTTTGGCCAGGCGAACCAAGTTTGGCCACAGCTCGAGTTCAGCCAGAATCAACAAATCGGGCCGAATGCGCTGCAGCGCAGTTTGAACCGCCCAACTGAAATCCAGCGGACAGTAGAAAACAGTATGTCCGGAGTATTTTTTTCGCGCCAGATCAAATCCGGTTTTTGTGGTCGTGGAGATGACGCAATCCCACCCTGGGAAATTCGCGTTGAAACGATCGAGCAGTGTTTGCAACAGATTGACTTCGCCGACGCTGACTGCATGAAACCAGGCGCACGGCCGGGCACCCTCACGAACCGGTACCCGCCCACCAAGCTTCTCGGCGTAGCCTTCGCGATACTTACCCTGGCGTATCGCTCCGTAAATCAACCAGGGCGACGCCGCCCAGATTGCCAAGAGATAGACGACGTCAAGTAAGACGGACATCGGGCGTCCCTTCCTTGGTTACCCGCCAGCCGTCATCGAACCCAGCAGCGGTAAATAGCCGGCTGCCAGTCCGGTCTGCATCAGGCCGCCGGAGGCGCGCTGCGCATGCAGCATTGCTTGTACTTGCGTCCGCTTCCACACGGACACGGATCATTACGTCCCACGCGTTCACCGCGATTTCGAATCGTCTCAATCTTGATCTCAGCCTGACTCCCATCGATGGCCGATTGCTGCTGCCTGGCGATCTCGCTCGCGCTTTGCGCCGAGTCATGTCGGGCGGAAGTCTCCACGAAGGTTGAACTGACGAAGTCTTCGTTTAGTTGCTCGACACGAAACACGAGATCGGTCACGCGTTCTCCCATGGACTTCCACATCTGCTCGAACATGCGCATCCCTTCGCGCTTATATTCGACTTTGGGGTCCATTTGGGCGTAGCCCGCCAGTCCCACGGAACTGCGCAAATGGTCCATCGCCAGCAGATGATCTTTCCAGGCGGAGTCGACAATCTCGAGCAATAGATTGCGTTCCATCCGTCGCATTTCCGGATGGTAGAAATCCTCGATTGCGCCCAGCACCTTTTGCTCGAGTTCGTCCCGGTTGAGGCGGGCGATCTCGTGCGCTGGCAATTCGTAATCCAGCCGGTCGTGCAACCACGTGGTCAGCGCATCCAGCGAGCCGTTTTCCCCGGCGCTGATCCCAGCCAGCTGGCCGGGAGGCGCGTCGCGGAATAGTTGCTCGACGCGCTGCTTGGCCTCGGAGGCGATCGTGTCCGCTTGCTGCTGATGGGATGCGCTATGCTCCACGAGCAGGTTGCGAATTTCATCGCGTTGCTTGTGGCGGAAAGCCTCGACGTCGATGGCTCCGCCGAAACGCGTACCAGCCCATTCGGCGAGTGCTTCACGATCGAGCCGGGCGTTCGCCTCGGGGCCGCTCGTGAACCGGTACATTCCGGCGATCACGGGATACTCCGACTCTTTTGAGTCATAGGCTTCAGTCGCTCGGCGATTCAACAATTCTTTCAGCGCCTCAGGCTCCAGCTTGCGGATTTCATCGACTTGCAAATCGAAGCCGAATTTGTATTTGGCCCAGGAAACCGTGGTCCGCAGGCCAAAATCATCCTGCAGCATCGGCGCGCCTTCCGCCAAATCAACGTTGCGGATCGCCTCGCGCGCCTTCTCGATCAGCATCTCCGAAATGTGCTCGCGACCGATCTTCTTCAAATCGCGGTCGCGAAGATTCAAACTCCACCGCGCATTCGCGAGCTTCGCCAGCGCTTCCCAGTTCCATTCCGATTCCTCCTCACCATCGGGAAGGTTTTCGTCGATGGCATCGAAGACCTGAGTCTCTGCCATCCGTTCGGCCTGGTCGTTTGCGAATCGTTGCGCCTCGTCGATGCTCATACCACGGAAATCGCGTGGCTCGAACGTGATTCCGTACTGAGAACCCGCCCATTTGGCAAAAGAATCGAATCCATACTCTTTGCTGAGGAACTCGCTAACGTGGTATTCAACTTGCTCGCGAATCATCTCCAAAATCAGGTCGCGACAATTCGCCCCATCGAGGATTCTCTGGCGATAGCCGTATACCCGCTTGCGTTGTTCATCCATCACCTCGTCGTACTCGAGCAGATTTTTGCGGATCTCGAAGTTGCGTTCCTCGACCTTCTTTTGGGCACCTTCAATACGGCGACTGACCATCCGGCTCTCGATTCGTTCTCCTTCTTGCATCCCCAGCGATTCCAGGATCGACTTCACCCAGGGTCCGGCAAAGATCCGCATCAAGTCATCTTCCAGCGACAGATAGAACCGGCTGCTGCCGGGGTCTCCTTGGCGGCCGCAACGGCCGCGAAGTTGCAAGTCAATGCGCCTCGCCTCGTGACGTTCGGTGCCGATGACGTGCAGCCCGCCGAGTTTTTTCACTCTTTCCCCTTCGGGCTTCATTTGCTCGGTGGTTTCGATTTCGGCGATGAGCGACTCCCATTCGTCGCGAGGGACATCGAGACGAGTGGGATACTTGTCCTGCAACCGCGCCCAGGCCATTGTTTCTGGATTGCCGCCGAGGACGATGTCCGTACCGCGTCCGGCCATGTTGGTCGCGATGGTCACGGCTCCCTGACGCCCCGCTTGCGCGACGATTTCCGCTTCGCGCTGATGGTACTTGGCATTCAGGACTTCGTGCTTCACCCCGCGCTGGGCCAGCAGATGTGAGATCCGCTCGCTCTTTTCGATCGACACGGTACCAACCAGCACGGGGCGGCCCTTCCGCTCAATACTCTCGAAATCCGCTTTCTGTAAGGTTTCCTTTTGCTTGCTTTCCTTGGGCTGAAAGACGAGCGAGGTTTCGTCGTCCTTGACGATCGTGCCCAACAGCTCATCCCCTTTTTTGTCCACCAGGACATCCCAGCGATTCAGCCGTTCAATCTCTTCGGCGACAGCAACGAACTTCTCGCGTTCGGTGCGATAAATGACGTCCGCATGCTCGTGACGTCGCAGCTTGCGGTTCGGCGGAATCGCTACGACGTCCAGCTTGTAAATCTTCCAGAACTCGTTGGCCTCCGTCATGGCAGTGCCCGTCATGCCGCCGAGTTTTTTGTAAAGCTTAAAGAAGTTCTGCAAGGTAATCGTGGCCAGTGTTTGCGTTTCTTCCTTGACCTTGACCCCTTCCTTCGCTTCGACGGACTGGTGCAAGCCGTCGCTCCATTGGCGCCCTTCCATCAACCGCCCGGTGAATTCGTCGACGATGACCACCCGCCCTTCCTTAACAACGTAGTTGACATCTCGCTTGTACAGGAAGTGTGCCTTCAGGGCGTTGTCGATCAGGTGCGGCCATTCCATGTTCCCGGCAGTATAGAAGCTTTCGACGCCAGCCAGCATTTCCGCGTGCCGGACTCCTTCGTCCGTCAAATTCGCGGAATGATCTTTTTCGTTGACGACGAAATGAACTTCCTTGGTGAGCAGCCGGGCAATCCGATCCGCTTCCGCATAGCGCCGGACGTCGTGAAAAGCCGGACCAGAGATGATCAACGGGGTCCGAGCCTCGTCGACCAGGATGTTGTCAACTTCGTCGATGATCGCGTAATGTAACCGCCCTTGCGATTGCTGGAATCGTTTCGGAAATCGCTCGTCACCGCGTGCAGCAGGACGCATGTTGTCGCGCAAATAGTCAAAGCCGAACTCGTTGTTGGTGCCGTACGTGATATCGCACGAATACGCCTGCTGGCGATCCAAGACTTCCATGTCGCTCTGGATTGCACCGACCGTCAGACCCAACCCCATGTAAAGAGGTGCCATCCACTCCATGTCGCGGCGGGCCAAATAGTCATTGACGGTGACGACGTGCACGCCCTTGCCTTCCAGCGCATTCAGATAGGCGGGCAAGGTCGCTACCAGTGTCTTGCCTTCGCCAGTAATCATTTCGGCGATCGAGCCGCTGTGCAGCGCAAAGCCGCCGATCAACTGGACGTCGTAGTGCCGCATTCCGAGAAAGCGTACGCCCGCTTCGCGCACGGCGGCAAACGCTTCGATCAGAAGGTCGTCGATTGTCTCACCAGCGGCCAGTCGCTGGCGGAACTTGACGGTTTGCTCCTTGAGTTCCTCGGATGACATCTGCTGAAACCGCGATTCCAGGCTGTTGATCGCGTCGACCTTCGCCTGCAACTTGCGGATGTAACGAGCGTTCGAGGAGCCGAACAACTGGGTGATTCCGCGCTCAAACCCTTGGAGGATCCCCCCAAAAAAAGTCCCCAGCAGTTCCCAGATTCTTTCGAGTATGTCCATGAGGCAAAGGCGGCTGGACCGCTCACATTGTTCGTTCCCAACTACGGCGTTAAGTCCTGCTGTGCGGGCAAGATCACTACGCTGGATGTCTTGTTGGGACTGGGCAGGCAATAACTTCTGACGCTGTGGTAGCTTATTACTGTTGGCAAAGATGGTCAACGGCGGAAAACCATGCCGTGCTGACTCTTGCACCGTTCACAACAGACTATCGAGGGAACTGTTCTCGCTCAGCATCTGCCGCGCTCCATTGGTTGCGATAGAATCTGGTGGAAACTGCAGAACCGCACCATTTGGTCGGATCTGACACAAATCAAATTTGAGTGTGTTGGACAACCGGGCTAAGGGAATGCCCCAACTACTGAAAGGTCGGCAACTTGGGCAAGAACTTCGTCACTAGCGATATTCGCGGCCAACTGATTCTGCTCGGTACAGGGACCTCGGTTGGAGTCCCCTCCCTAGGTTGTGGCTGCCCGGTGTGCCAAAGTTCCGATCCGCAGAACCAGCGGCTGAGGTGTGCCGCGATTCTCGGCCTGCCCGGCGGGAACTTGTTGATTGACACTCCTCCCGACCTGCGAACGCAACTCCTGCGGGAACGGATTGGGATCGTGCATGCCGTGTTGTACACGCACGAACACGCCGACCACATTTTTGGTCTCGATGATTTGCGACTCTTCCAGTTCTACTTGGGAACTGCTGTTCCGCTGTTCTGCGAAGAGATCGTTGAACAACGGATTCGTCAGTCGTTCGACTATGCCTTCAATAATCTTCAGGAGACGCACGAGGGGGCGGTTCCGAAGTTGGCGTTTCGCCGAATCGCAACCACCGCCTTTGACGTCCTGGGCCAGCGAGTCATCCCGATTCGATTGCAACACGGCCCACGATTCAACGTGCTCGGTTTTCGCGTCAATAATGTGGCCTACTGCACGGATACGAATGAATTGCCTGCTGAGAGTTGGCCGCTTCTCGAAGGACTGGACGTACTGGTCCTTGACGCGCTGCGCGACCGACCGCACGCGACGCATTTCAGTTTGACGGAAGCTGTCGAGGTTGCCCGGCGTTTGAAGCCGAAGCGGACCTACTTCACGCACATTTCACACGAACTCGACCACCGCACCACCAACGCCCGTCTGCCGGCCGGCATGGAACTGGCCTATGACGGTCTCAGAATCCCGTTGGGTTAGTTCGCCTGAGCCACCTTGCTTTTCTGCAATTCAACCAGGTAGTCGAGCGTGATGTTGATCACTTCCTTGTCATAGAAGTCGTCGCGGAAGATATCGTCCTTTTTTGGATCGGCGGATTCGTCAAGATGCTTCTCTTCTTCCTTCTCCGCGTTCCGTTCTGAATCGCGGCGAGCCATATATTTCTGTTCATTGAGTGGCACGGTCTTGGCGTCCTTGATTTCCTTATATCGCTCAATGTCGCGACGTAGTTTGGCAAAGTCCTCAGATTGGCTGACCCGCGATTCCGACCGGCTGCGGAGCTGGGTTACGGTGGGCTTTGCGACCAGATCGAACGGCTGATATTGAGCCGACTTGACGCGATCGAATTCAATCGCAAAGTCCAGGTCCGCCTCGCCCACTCCAATCGAGTTGGACAAAGACGGCAATACGACGTCGGGGAGAACTCCACGCTTTTGCGTGCTATCACCGTTCGGTCGGTAGAATTGCTGCATGGTAATCTTGAGCGCGCCGTAGTTCGGCGGGTTTGGAATCGGCAGCACCTGGCTCCCGAGATCGAGCAAACTCTGCACGGTTCCCTTCCCGTGTGTGGTTTCATCGCCAACGACCAAGCCGCGATGATAGTCCTGAATCGCGCCCGCCAAAATCTCGCTGGCGCTAGCACTGAACTTGCTGGTTAGTACGACGAGCGGCCCGCCCCAAGTCATCCCGCGGTCGAGATCGTCGTAGCTTTGCACTCGGGCGTCCGAGTCCTTCACCTGCACTACGGGACCTTCGTCGATGAATAATCCGGTGAGGTTAATCGCCTCGGTGAGACTGCCGCCGCCATTGTGGCGCAAGTCAAGCACGACCGCGTCGGTGCCTTGCTTATTGAAGTCTTGCAAGATTCGCCGCACGTCGCGCGTGGTGCTACGGTACTCCTTGTCATCGTGGGAGTTGCGTGCCGCCTCCATGTCCATGTAGAAGCTGGGGAGATCAATGAAGCCGACTCGCACCGGCGTTCCGTCCGGCTTCTTGCCCCGTTCCAACACCACACCCCGCGCGGCGGAATCTGCCAACTCGACTTTCGCCCGGGTGATACTGTAAATCTGCACATCTTTTTCTCCCTTCGGGAGCACGCCCAATCGCACGATCGTGCCGGCGTGGCCGCGAATCATCTTCACCACGTCGTTCAACTTCATCTCGGCGACTTCGACCATCGGGCCATCTGCCCCTTGGCCAACGCTGACAATTCGATCTTCTTTCTTCAACTTGGCATGCTTCGACGCTGCGCCGCCAGGCACGACACTACTCACGACGGTATTTCCGTCATCGAGATCTTGTTGCAGCGCCGCGCCGATACCTTCCAGGTTGAGCCGCAACATGATGCGGAAGTTGTCCAGGTTGGTCGGAGACATGTACGAAGTGTGAGGGTCAAAAGCGGTGGTAATCGACGTGAGAAATCGCTCGAGCAACTCGTCGCTGTCGGCCTGCTTCCAACGTTTGGCCGCGCTGTGATAGCGCCGGCTGATCTTGTCGCGAGCTTCGCTGTCGGCAACCTTGTCCGCTTTCAGAGTCAGCAGATTGTACTTCACTAGCTTCCGCCAGCGCTCACGAGCTTCGGCTTCATCCTTCGGGTGTTGAAGCATGTCCGGTTCGATCACCAATTCTTCTTCAATCGTGAAATCATGCGGCGCTCGTACCAATTGGTCGACGAGTTTCACTCGCTCGTCCAACCGCTGCAGGAACCGCTGATGAATGGTGTAGACGAACGTGACGGTGCCTCGGTTAACTTCGTCATCGAGCTGGTCGCGCTTGCGCGTGAACTCGTCGATGTCACTTTGATAGAAGTACATCTTGCGCGGATCAAAACCTTCCAACAGAGACTTCATGGCCCGCCGCGAAATTTCGTCATCAAGTGGATGCTTGGACAGGTGGTCTGCCATGAGCGACCGAACGGTCATCGTGATGCGTCGATCTTGAGACGACGGGGCAGTCGCCGGGCCGTCAGACCAAACAACTCGAATGGTTGCTCCGGACGCGATCAGGCACATTAACGCCCACATCCACGATCGACGCCAGAGTTCCAAAGTTCCGCGCATGGTGTTTCCTTCACGTATGGAAAAGTAACGGTTTCGTAACCTACGAAATCCCAGTGACTTCAAGATAGTAAGCGGGTGGCGGGAACGAGGCAAGATCGAAGCCCCCCTGTTCACCTCTGCTCCATCTCGGTCGAGCCGGACTGTTTCCTGGAGAAATTGACGTGCCGTGGACTTTCGGCTCCGCACAGCACTCACAATCGTTACCACCAAGCGCCGCCACGTCTAATCTTCGAAATTGGTGCATTTTCACTTATGTGCAATGTTGACGTTGGGCGGACGTGACCTAGGTTGAACAATGCAGGGACGAGCTAAGCTCGAACCTGTCATAACTTAGGCTTTCTCACCCCCGTGTAGGGCAGGTCTGATCGCGGTTGATCAGCCTGCCCTTTTTTCGTTTCTACTACTCACAAACAAGAACCAGCCAAGAATAATCTTGTCGACCTATGAATCTCCAGTATCAGCCGAGAATCCGGCGATAGACGTCGGCCAGACGCGAGGCCATGCGGCAGTCGGAGAACTCATTGGCATGGCGCGACAATGCGCATTGGCGAAAAAAGCTCCAATTCACTTCACCGAGGATTGCGGAGCGAATGCAACCAGCGAGGTCTGTGGGGTCGTTGGGATTTGCGATCAGCCCGCTGACGCCGTGCTCGATGGCTTCCGGGACTCCTTCGACCCGAGTTGCGACAACAGGGACCCCGGCCGCCATCGCTTCCAGCACAACCATTGGCAACCCCTCACCGAATAGGCTCGGCAGGACGAATAAATCCATTTTCGTCAGTTCTGTCGTGACGTCGGCAGTAAAGCCTGTCCAACTGATCAGATCTCCGATTCCGAGCCTGTCGATGAGGCGGCGAATAGCGCACTCGTAATCCGAGGTTTCAAAGGGTCCAACGGCGTGGAGCCGGACGGGAAGCTTTTCGCGGTGGAGGATCGCCAATGCTTCGAGCAATA
>CAZFLF010000154.1:0-9880 GCA_964519825.1 uncultured Pirellulaceae bacterium
GGAAAACGCATTCGCGCGAGGGCGTTCTCCCAGCGCACGCGCGAAGACGTCCGGCGGCGCTTCGCACGATGCTAACGATGATAGGACTCGCACCGTGCGCCGCCCCTCGGTTGGCATCGACCAGGCGTATAGCAAGTCGTAGCGCTCGTTCGTGCTCAACTGCTCCAGCCGTCGATGCAGCGCGCCTGCGACAGCCGCTTGTGTCTCATCGAAATCAGGCGGCATCTTCGCCCCGCGATCGACCCGGTCCCCGATCACCTCGAGCGCGCTCTTTGTCTGGGCGCTACGCAGATATTCCAGCGCGACTTCATGACTCCAACGTGCCCGCTGCCACTCCGCATTCTCGCGCGGCAACCGCTCACCAAGCGCTCGATAAAGTTCACGCAACGACTGCAGGTGTTGCGCCGCTACGTTCGGCTCGGCTTGTTCAAATCGCATTCGCGCCGCGACCTTCAAAAGACTTGCTGTCGCAGTGACCGTCCCGTTCTCTGCGGCAGTGGGTCGCAGGATCGCAGCCGCCTGTTCGACCACTGGCAGCGTCTCCAAGGCGGTTTCCTCGTTCCGCAGCAAGAGACTGACCTTTGGCAGCAGCGGAAGGACAGTTTCTCTGCGCGGATTCTCGCGCATGGTCCGGGATAACTGCTCCGTTTCCGTCTCTGCTTGCGCAAGTGCGGTGGGAAGCAGGAGGAGTAAGCCAAGAGTCGGAATTAACAAGCGTTGTGTCATGGGGATTTCCGATCCGGCAACACCTGGCTGCTGAAGACAATTTGCTTGCCGTCGCCCGACCAGTCGGCCCCGGTGAAGTAATGGTTGAGCGGTTGACCTGCTAACAATTCAGGAGGTCCGGGATTTTTACGGTCGAGTGTGAATAGTCGTGGACCGCCGCCCATCTGCATGGAAAAGAGAATGCGATTGCCGTCGGGATGCCAGCTGAAATCCGCGTAGACCTCCTGGGGACTCTTGTACAGAACCTGAAACTCTTGTCGCGAACCGGCGACCGCGGCAACGGCAACTTCGTATTGGTTATTACTGCGGGTCCGTGCCTTAAAACAGACTCGCTTGCTGTCGCGCGACCAACCAAGATTCCAATATGTGTTGGCGTATCGCGACGCGTGTTCGCCTTCGAGGATCTCACGCTGCACTTTTGTTTGCAGGTCATGGACCACGACGTTGCCCCCCCGTGTATAAGCCATGCGTCCGTCGGGCGACCACTGCGCGCCCCAACCATTGCTTTCCAACACTTCGCGGTTCGTTCCGTCGGAATTCATCACAGCGACGCCTTTTCCTCCCCAAGAAAACGCGATCCGTTTGCTATCGGGAGAAAACGTAGGCATGTTGCCGATGCCAAGATCACGAAGGTTGCTGCCGTCCGCGTTGACGATGTACATCCGTGAATTCGCCGTCGAGCCGTTGTAGACGTCGAACGCAACGAGTTTCCCGTTGTGTGACCAGGCCGGCGATCCAGGCCCGTCGATCCCAGCGGCTTTCGGCAACAACTGCCGCAAGCCTGTTCCATCATGATTCATCACCGACAATGTCCGCTCCATGGCACCGGACGGAGGAAGAACTGTCAGGTTCTTTGCACGAACGGCAATGTCCTTCCAAACCACGCTCATCGGACCTTCACCCGAAGTTAGCACCTCCAGTTGAATGCCTTGGCGGGCTAGTGGGCCCGTCAAGGCTTCGGACTCGCCCAGCAATCGAAAGTTTGGCGAGTCCGATTCGGCCGCGAGATAGTAGACTCGATTTCCGCGCCGCGCGATCCTCAGCCGTCCGGCATCCGACTCTTGCGCGTCACTGTATACCTGGTTCCAATCGAGAGTGGGCTCCGTAGCTCCGTTCCGCAAAACCGCTTGTGTCACCTGTCGGTCCTCCTCCTGGGACTTGCGTACGAATCGCCGCATCACGAGGCACTGTTGTGGGTTCACGTCGCTCATTAGCAACTTAATACCGGCGGTGCTGATGCTATCGGCTCCCGGATGCGCATCGAATTGCCGAAACGTCGCAACCACGTCAAAGTCACCGGCGACGATTGCATTCAGAGAAATGGTGGTTGCGTGGTACCCCTGCCCACCCGGGCGACCGACGTGTACGCCATCCGAAACTGGTTCAATCGTCCCACCAGTACCGGACAGGAGCCTAAACTTTTCGGGCGGCAAGCCATCCTTGGTAAAGTTGTGCTCGAAGATGGCTGTCAGCTCGGGCAATCGCTCATCCAAAACCTGAGTGACGTGGCTTGCCAATTCCTGCTTTGCAACGGGAGGCAACTCGCGCGGCCAAGCTCCTCGCCAGCGAACATTGCGGACGCGGGCTTCGGTACGGTCGGAATAGTGGAACAGACCGAAGGAACGCTGATTGGTGATTTCGAGTTCACGTTGGTAGATGAGTTGCTCGTTCAGGAACAGCGAGACGGAGTCTCCCTCGAGCGTTAGTCGCAGCCGATTCCAGTCGTTCTCCGCCAGCGGTAGCTTCTTCGGCCCGCGCCGTTGCGCCGGCTCGTCGAAAACATTGTCAGGGGCGAGTTCCGTGCGATCGTATTCACCGTCCGTGACCCAATGGATGCGGACGCCATCAGGTTCCAGAAGAAACGCCAAGCGATCGAGCGCCGGGTGAACGTGTATAGCTCCCGCGCGGTAGAAGAATTCATATTCGATCGTCCCATCCTCGAACATCGGCCGGTGATAACGCAGCAGTCGTTCGACATGCACTCCCGCCAGGTCCGTTCGACGTGGTGCGACAATTCCACCTCCGCTGGGCACGTCGCCCAGCTGTTGCCACGTCGCCTTCGGCTTCCCAACCAAACCGGGGAAATAGGGGAACCAACCGGTGAGATCGTCCGATGCAGTTAATCGCAGCTCACTGGGGATAACCGGTTCGCCGGTGATGCGAATATCCGCCGCGCTTCCGTCATGCCGGTCATCGCTCCGCAGCACGACCCACGGATCGACGTCTCCACGGACTTCAACGCGATGCAGCAAGCGGCCGTTCACGTAGTAGGTGACGATCTGGCCATTGACGGTGGCCCGCAAATGCGCCCAATCGTTGTACTTCGTCAGGATCGGCTCGACGTTACCCTTGGCCAGTCGTTCGCGCAAATCCCCGAACTCATACTTGCTGCGGCTGTAAAAAAGGGGTTCCGCCCAGTGACCTCCCACGACCATCTCTGTGTTCTGATAGTCCTTGGTTTGCAAGTCACACTCGACCTGAAAGTTGCCTTGCAGTGGAATGCTGTAGTAAAGAAAGTCATCTTTGTGGCTGTTCGCGTTTTCGATTCGCTCGCCGACTCTTTGCCAATGTGACCGCGAGTACCCCCTTCCGCGCGAGGCTGCCGTCGTGCTGCTCGAAGGACGCCACTCCGACAATGGCGGTGCGAGTGACAATTCGGCTGTCGCATTAGGAGGGTCGCGGCTCACACCGGCTTGCCGATCGAAGTGATTTCTGGCCGCCATCATGGCCAATAAATGAGATTCCCAGGCGGCGAGCGGTCCGCGACCGGAAACGCGCACGCCGCTCACATAGAGATTCGCCGCCGCATCACGAGCGAAACTGTGAGTCTGCGGATATGCGTTCGCGCCATGAATGGCCAGCAACTCAGCGGATCGTGCGGAAAGAGTGTGTTCCTGGTTGGCTTCGATGAGTGCAAACAGTGCGTCGAATTCACGGAGCGCGGTGTCGAAGTCTCCGATCGCGATATCGATCAGCGCGAGGAGCGACAGCCTTGCACGTTGCTGCGAACTGATCTGCGATACGGCCGTTTCGACCCGTTTCCGCAACTCCGCGAGCTTGCCGAGCTCTCTCGCCACCGCAATCAAATCGAGCGCCGGCGAAATCAGGTTGCCTCCCGTTTGCACTCGCGTTTCCCCGCGCCGCTTTGCGACCTCGATACGCATCGCATCGATCGCATCGTTTTCACTCGCAGGCGGCGCAGGATGCGTGGGCGTGAAGTCGGGCGTCACGCGAAACGTGTCATGAGACTCGCCGGGCAACACCCAGTGGGCCAGGTATTTGTATCGGTCGGCCGCAGCCAGCGACAACGCTCGATGATGGACCTCGATCGCCGAATCCGGTACGTGACAATCCGCGACAATTGCCCCAATAGCCACACGCGAGTCCCCATTTCGCTTTATTTCCGGAGTCTGTGCCAACAGATTCGTGGCGCAACACAGCAGGCAAAGCGCGGTTCCGACGCCGGCCGTGATCCAAACATGGACGCCAGAGCGCAGCGTGGCCAGAACCTCTCTAGCGTTCGCGGTCTTCATGTCTGCTTTCACAGTTATTTCTATTAATTCGTAACTTTTTAGTCGTATGAATTAACCACGGAATTCACGGATTACACGGATATCATCAAGGTGTCACACATGGTTCAAAAGCCTATCTTTATCTGTGAAATCCGTGTGATCCGCGGTTCTTTATAAGCCCTACTGGGCAACGACACACCGAGTCCCACCGATTGTCGTACGAAGCCACGAAATCCCGCACGACTTCCTATTGGTCCAACCGTAGTCAATTGAAGTCATTAGTTCCTTGGACATTAGAGTTTGTACCTCTGTCGTGGTAAGGTTGCGGCGGAGCGCACGCGCCCCATTTAAGCGGAAATCTTTCGTCGACGGCCGCGTGATATTCGCGGTTCGAGCGACAACTTTTCAGAATTGCGGCACGCCAGGGCCGCCTTCGACCGGCGAGACAGCATTTTGAACGACTCCGAACTCGTGCGAGGACTCCGGTGCCGAGACCCGGCGGCGATGCAGTGGCTAAGCAACTGCCATTTGCCGTCCCTGTGGCGGTTCGTTTACACGCGGGTCAATGGCAACCAGCATCTGGCGGAAGATATCACCAGCGAAACCATCTTGGCCATGCTTACCACGATCCAATCCCAATCGGAAAATCACGGCGACGCGGAGATTCTGAATCCCGCCGGGTGGCTGCGGACCGTGGCTGGGCGGAGGATCACGGATCATTTTCGCGCCGCATCGCGCGTCCAGCACTTACTCCAACAGTCTCCGAATCATACGGACGCCGGCGTATCCGACCCAGCCAAGCATCAAGAACTGGAAGAGACGCGAGCCGAAGTACGGCAAACCATGGATGACTTGCCGGACCAGTATCGTTTGGCATTGGAATGGAAGTATCTCGACAAACTAAGCGTGCGCGAGATCGCCGCGCGATGGGGTATGACCGAGAAGGCAGCTGAATCGATTCTGTTTCGGGCTCGACGCGAGTTCCGCGAGCGAATGCAAATGGTAGCGCGCGCCGATGGAGCCGTCGCGTAACGGCAAGCGTTCGCGGCAGTCGGAGTCGACACCTGACGAAACGCCGAAAGAAGAAAATGCTGCGCATGAGTCGATGTGAGTGATGCCATGAACCGAGAACCCGAGTCGGAGAAGACGGACGTGGTAGAAATGTCAGAGGCCGGCGTCGAGCGACTTCTGGAAGACGCGTACAACGTGCCGTCGGTACCCAAGTCGCTGCTCAAGCGGCTCGACCGGGCGGTTGCCGAGCAGTGGGGCGAGGCGCCGAAGGTCGCGCGAAGCGATGCGAATTGGTTGATCGGTGCATCGAGTCGCGTGGCCCGATCTTGGAAGACTTGGCCCGTGGCGGCCTGCCTGGCAGTCGTGCTGGCGTTAGCCGTGGCCTTTCGCAGCGACGCTCACGCCTATAGTTGGGCCGCCGTCGTGGAAGCCCTCAGCCAACAGGCGGTTGTTCAGCTTGATGTCGCTGGCACCTCCGAGTCGGAAACATCGTGGTTGTCGATCTCTGAACGGAAGGTCGGTGAACGATCCGAGAATGTCGAACGAGTCTATGACCTGGCCCAAGGCGTGGTTCTCGAACGAGGCACAGTGGATTCGCAGGCAAAGCGTTGGAAATTGTCGGATGTCTCCGCCGCATCGGATCGAGTTCGAGTCGCCGTGTCATTTTTGTTAGGCAGCCTGAATGTCGATGCAGACGTGTTGCGGCTATCGGATCTGCGGCTCACGGATGAAAGTTGGAAGCGTGTAGGCGATGCCGTGGAACTGAAAGTCACGTTAGGAACGGATCAAATCGCGGCTGCGTTGCAGCTGACGCTCATTGTAGATCCCAAGACGAATTTGCCCCACAGCTGCCTCGTCAGCAATCGGGACGGCATCGTCCGCCAGGTAGTGTTGACCTATCCGCACACATCCACCGAGAAGTTGATCGCCCAGGTTTTTCCGGCCGGTATGCCAATCGTGGATGTTTCCGGCGGTGTGGCGTCCGCCGCGTCGAGTGCTTTAGCAACTTCACCGCGTGACAGCGCCACGGACGCCAACAAGTCCGTGGGAGTCGCGGTGGCTCCGAAGCCGGAAGCGGGTGCCGAGAACAACAAACGGGCATTGACTCCGAGCGGCGCGGCCAGTCTCGGTTGGTCGCCGATCGTCGCTTCCCGGCTCTCGAATGATGAATCGATTGCCGCGATCAACGCGATGATGGAACGATTGTGGCGCGCGAACAACGTCGTGCCGGTTGGGCCCGCGTCGGACGCAGAACTTCTGCGGCGAGTCTATCTCGACCTAACGGGCCGCACGCCGACGGTTACGGAAGTTCGCAGCTACTTGAATGACTCGTCGCCCGATCGTTATGTCAAGCTCGTCGACCGTTTGGTCGCCAGTCCCGATCACGCAACCCATCTTGCGAGCGTGTGGCGAACGTTCCTTCTGCCCGAAGGGGTCGATCTGGCTCGCTTCGGCGGCATCCCGGCATTCGATGAATGGTTGAGCGGCCGGTTTGGGGACAATGTGCCATACGATCGGCTGGTACGCGAACTGTTGTTGGCGGAAGGGCGGCTCTCAAAGTCCGGGCCATTGTTGTTTTACTCGGCGGCGAAGCTCGACGCGGATCAACTCGCTGGACGAACAGCTCGCGTGTTTCTCGGCATGAGGCTGGACTGTGCTCAGTGCCACGATGACCCCTTCGAGCCGTGGACGCAGCAGGACTTTTGGAGCTACGCCGCGTTCTTCGCCCGCATTTCGCGGCCGCAAGCGGCGTTGGAATCGGTATCGACCGTCATGCAGGTTCGCGACGTTAATCGCGGTGAGGTCATGCTGCCCAACAGTAAAGACCCGGTCGCACCAAAGTTCCTTGACGGATCGAAATTAGACGAGTCGCCGGAAGCAGCCGTTCGCAGACAGCAGCTGGCGCGTTGGCTCACCGGGCCTGACAACCCCTATTTCGCCCGCGCTGCGGTGAATCGAGTTTGGGCGCATATGTTCGGGCGCGGGATCGTTGATCCGGTTGACGGCTTCGGCAAGCGGCATCCACCGCGTTCGCCTGAACTGCTCGATCGGTTGGCGGCTCAGTTCATCGCCAGCGATTTCAACCTGCGCGAAGTTTTCCGCACGATTGCCCTGACTCGAGCGTATCAACTTTCGAGCGGCACCGAGGCGGCCGATCCCGTGCGACAAGAGTGGTTCGCACAGATGAATGTCAAAATGCTGACTGCCGAGCAGGTTTACGATTGCATCACCGTGGCGTCGATGCTGGTCGCGACGGAGTCCAATGGCTTCAGCATCGATCGCGTCGGTAATTCAAGCCGCGACGAGTTCCTGCAGCAATTCAAAACGCTGGCGGGACGGCCGACCGAGTACCAAGGGGGCATTCCACAGGCATTGACCTTGATGAACGGAACGCTCATCCGCAGCGCCACCGAATTGGCCGAAAGCGGTCTGTTAAAGTCGCTCGAGGCGCCGTTCTTCACCGATGACCAGCGGATCGAGGTTATTTACTTGGCCACGCTTTCGCGGCAACCAACCTCCAGCGAATCGACGTTACTCCGCGAATACTTGAACGACCGCGGTCCTGATACTTCCGTTAAGGAACGGTTGGCGGACATCTTATGGGCGTTGCTCAACGGCGCCGAATTCACCATGAACCATTAAGAGGTTAAACGTCATGTCCATCCATATTTCACGCCGCGCGGTTCTCAAGTCGCTCTTTGCCGGCACGGCTGGAATTAGCGCCAGCGGTTGGTTTCCCGCCTTCGCGCGAGCCTTGGAATTGCAGCCGAAGCGTCGTCGGCACTGCGTCCTGCTCTGGATGAGCGGCGGGCCTTCGCAGACCGACACGTTCGATCTCAAGCCGAATCACGCAAACGGCGGTGAGTTTAAAGAGATTGAAACGAGCGCATCCGGCCTGCGCATCAGTGAACATCTGCCGAAGCTAGCCCAGTTCGGCAATCGGTTAGCGGTGTTACGTGGCCTGAGTACAAAGGAAGGCGATCACGGCCGCGGCACGTATTTGATGCGCACCGGACACAAACCTTTGGGGCCGTTTTCATACCCCGCCATCGGTTCGTCGCTGGCCAATCAACTGGAGCAGCAACATGGTCCGGTCGGCTTGCCGGGAAACATTAGCATCGGTCCATTCCGTGCGTTGAATCAAGACGCCTTCGGCTCAGGTTTCCTCGGCCCGCGGTTCGGTCCGCTCGTAGTCGGTGCCGCCGATGTCCCGGGAGCGATCGTCAACGGCAGCGACGGTTATCCGCAACTACGAGTGAAAGATTTGGCGCCGTCAACGGGCATCACGGCTACGCGCATGGACAAGCGACTGGCGTTGTGGAAGGGCTTGCAGTCCGAGTTCCTCGCCACGCACCAGGCCGGCGCTCCGAAGATGCACAGCATGGTTTACAAGGATGCTGTCAGTTTGATGAATAGCCAAGATGCGCAGGCGTTCAATCTTGAAGAAGAACCCAAAGAAGTTCGTGACGCGTATGGCAACTCGGTCTTTGGTCAAGGCTGTCTGTTGGCCCGACGGTTGATCGAGCGCGGCGTGCCGTTCATTGAAGTGTCGCTCGGCACGAACAGTGGCGGAGTCGGCTGGGACACGCATTCGGACAATTTCAATCAGGTCAAGCAACTTTCGGGCACGCTCGATGCCGGTTGGGCGACCTTAATGAAAGAGCTTAGAGACCGAGGATTGCTCGATTCGACAACGATTCTGTGGATGGGCGAATTTGGTCGGACGCCGAACATCAATCCCAATGCAGGCCGCGATCACTTCCCCGCTGCCTGGTCGTGCGTACTGGCCGGCGGTGGCATTGCCGGCGGACAAGCCTACGGCCGAACAAGCGATAATGGCATGGAAGTAGTTGACGGCAAGGTTGGAGCGGAAGATGTCCTGGCCACGTTGTGCGAGGCACTTGGCGTTCCCTCAGACACTTCGCAGATGTCGAACGTTGGCCGACCCATTCGCATCACCGATGGCTCCCCAATCAAAAGCATTTTGTCATGATCAGTTCAATTCGAACGAGATTACAGGTAGTGGTACAGTTTGGAAAAAGTCTCGCGCGGCAGGTCCGGATCGTAACCCGAAGCGTAAGCGAGGGACCGAGCTATACTCCCTCACTTACGCGTCGGGTTACGAATGGGTGTTGCTGGGGCAGCGTGACATTCGTTTTCGGGGCGGTATCGTTGATTCTTGGCTCGGCTCCCGAATCGACAGCTCAAGAGTCGTCGAAGTGGTCGGTCCCCGTGCGAGTGTTTTCCGCTCCTGCGTCGACACCAGTTCCTACTCCCACTGGCACGATGTCGCCAGATCCAGCAACGGCTTCAACCGGCTTACCGCCCCAGTACCAGACAACGCGGCGAACTCGTGCGGTCGGCGAACCGCAGGCCCGCGATGCAACGTTGCGATTCATTGTCCCGTTGGTCGAGCGGCCGATCCTCGTGGAAGCTCGAGTGACGGTTGACGGCCAGCCATTCCGCATGCTGCGTGAGGCGCGGATCGACAAGCTTCTCAAGGAACTGGCCGAATCCGCACCGGCGGTTGCTGCTGCAGTAACAACGAGTGAAGGAGAAGTCGGGAGGGCGAGGCTCCTGCCGAGCCTTGCATCGGACATGGCTCGGCAGGAGTCTCGTCCTCCCGGCTT
>CAZFLF010000155.1:0-9857 GCA_964519825.1 uncultured Pirellulaceae bacterium
CTCGCCAGCCAGGTTCTCCTCTTTCCCCCCCTCGCCAGCTACCCGCTGGCTGTCCGAGCCAACACGAGGCCGGACCAATCGGCGATTCATCGGCACGAATCCGCCGTCTGGCGCTGCGTTGTATTTCACGCTGCCGAACAAGGCCAAACAAGTGACTATGAAGATTCAAGACATCCGCGGAGCAACGTTGCGCGAGCTACGCGTTCCCACGGAACCTGGGCTCCACCAAGTCACGTGGGATTTGATTCGGACCCCGACGCGGCCGAGCGGATCGACCGGCCGATCGCGATCATCGCCAGCTCGCGAGGCGGCCGCCGCATCCGCACCGACGACACGCGGCGAGGAACGACCTCCCTCCGCGGAACCGGTGCTTGGTGAAGCCGCTGAAGGTCCGATGGCGGCTGCGGCCGAAACCGCGGCCGCTGCCCCCCAAGCCATGTCGCCTGCTCGAGAAGGGACGGGCTCAATGTCGGGTGGACGTGGCCGATCGTCTTCATTCCTCGGCTTCGGTGGAGGGCGAATCGTCGCACCAGGGACCTATCGCATCGTGCTCACCGTCGACGGCCAGGAGTACTCACAAACCCTCCGCGTCGATGCCGACCCGAACCTCCCGCCTGGCCAAGTCATGACGGAAGAAGAAGTCGTATTGGAAGAGAGTGAGGACGAGAGAGAAAGACGCAAGGCTCGCGGCGGACCGTACATTGATTAATTCTCGATGGTTGGGGTAGCGAGTTGTTCGCGCTCCCCGATGGCGACATAGTGCCGCCGCGGCGGACCGATGTAACGCGATCGTGGTCGGAAGATCCGATTGTGTTCCAGCTGTTCGATCACATGGGCGCTCCAACCGGAAACGCGACTGACCACAAACAACGGTGTATAGAGTTCGACAGGCAGTTTCAGATAGTGATACAACCGCGCGCTGGGCCAATCGAGATTCGGTGGGATGCGTTTCTCCTGCCAAATCACCTTTTCGATCACATCCGCGATCTGCTCCAACCGTTCGTCGCCCGACTCGGCCGCCAGCGCCGCACACAATGGCTTCAAGTAGCGAGCCCGCGGATCGCCATCCTTGTAGACGCGATGCCCGAAGCCCATGATCTTGGCCTTTTTTGCCAGTGCGTCGCGCACCCAGGCCTCGGCGCGATCAACCGTTCCCACCGCTTGCAGCACTTCCAGCACTCGTTCGTTGGCGCCGCCGTGAAGCGGTCCTTTCAGTGCCCCGATTCCCGCGACGATCGCCGAATGCAAATCGGACAGCGTCGACGCCACAACGCGTGTCGTGAATGTCGAAGCATTGAACTCATGTTCCGCGTACATGATCAGCGAGTCGTCGAGCACTTCGCTCGAAGCCGCACGCGGTTCAGCGCCGTGCAACATCCACAACAAATTTCCGGCGAAGGATAAGTCATCTCGCGGAGCAATTGGCTCCAGCCCGCGTCGTAGACGAAAGGCTGTTGCCAGCACCAGGGGAAGCTGCGCGAGCAACCGCTCCGCCTTGCGGAGATTCGCGTCGCGTCGCTGGTCGGCCACGTCCGGGTCCCAATGCGCCAACAAGCTGGTCCCCGTGCGCATCACATCCATCATCGGAGTCGACGACGGCAGGCAGCGCAATGTTTCCACGATTTCACGCGGCAATTTGGCGCTGGCCCGCAACCCCGATCGAAACGCCAGCAACGCATTTTGGGTCGGCAGGTCGTCGTGTAGTAGCAGGTAAGCTGTCTCCTCGAACGAGGACCGAGCCGCCAACTCTTCGACTGGGATGCCGCGATAGAGCAAGTCGCCTTCGATCGTACTAATGGCGGTCTCGCCAGCGATTACCCCTTCGAGTCCCGGACTGAACAGCTCTTCCGACATGGCCGCGCCTCCGATGGTTCCGAATCCCAAGTTCGATATCATGTTCATCACAATCATACGCGTCTTCCGTGGCCGCGTCTCTCCGAGACGCGGCCACGAAAGAGCAAACCATCATGCATTCTTCGCGACGTGATTGGCTTGCAAGTGTTGGAGCAACGGCGGCGGCTGGGACGTTGTTAGCTACCGCTCCCGCTGTCGCTCCGTTTCGCGCCAATTAAACAACTCAACCGTAGATATCGGAGTACTTGCTATGACCACCCCTCGCTTATCCCGTCGCGACGCCCTCCAACTTGCAGCCGCCGGGTCTCTCGGACTTGCCTCCGGAGTTGCCATGACTAATCCCTTATTTGCCGCCAATCCCGAAGAAGGATTTATCGACGCTCATTCCCATATTTGGACGCGCGATGTCGACAAGTTTCCATTGGCCGAAGGCAAGACCGTCGCTGATCTCGCACCTGCCAGCTTCACCGCCGAAGAGCTGCTCCAAGTTGCCAAGCCGGAAAATGTCGATCGCGTCGTGTTGATTTGCCACCATCCGTATTACGGTTTCAACAACCGGTACTTGCTCGATACGGCGACTCGTTATCCCGACAAGTTTCGCATCGTAGGAGCCCTGGACGAGAAGCAACCGCAAGTTGACGCCCGCATGCGCGATTTGCTCAAGCAACGCGTCACCGGCTTTCGCATCTCGCCGCTCGTCAGCGGCGAAGCATGGCTCGACAGCCCCGGGATGGACGCGATGTGGCGCACCGCCGCCGACACGAAGCAAGCCATGTGCTGTCTGATCAATCCAGAGCATCTCCCCCAAGTCGCCAAAATGTGTGAGAAGCACCGTTCGACCCCGGTCGTGATCGATCACTTCGCCCGAATCGGCACGTCGGGCGACATCAAGCGCGAAGACCTCGACCGGTTGTGCGGGCTGACTCGATTCGACACGGTGTCCGTGAAGATTTCGGCGTACTACGCACTTGGGAAGAAACAACCGCCGTATCACGATCTGGTCCCGATGATTAAACGGTTGTTCGAGACATTTGGTCCCCAGCGATTGATGTGGGCCAGTGATTCACCGTATCAATTGCAGGACGGGCACACTTACCGCGCATCGATCGCGCTGGTGCGCGACCATCTGAACTTCGTCAGCCCCGAGGAACGTGCGTGGATATTGCGCGGCACGGCGGAGAAAGTGTTTTTCTTTGCCTGAAATGCCCGGACGTGCCACCCAGATCCTTTTTAGTCGTGTCCGTTTTTCCCCGCGCAATCGATGAGTGATTTCGTTCACCAGCGTCACAAGCCTCCCGCGTCGCTGGTCCAGCCGCGCGAGATCGTCTTGGTCTGCGCACCGCTCCGCAGCAACGTGAACTTTTCCCGCATCGTGCGCGCGGCGGGTTGTTCCGGAGTGCAACGAATCGTCGCTGCGGGTCACGCTAAGATCGATCCGGAGATCGCCCGTATCAACGACAGCCAGATTCAGATTGACGTTCATCGGACGTTGCCGCCCGTGTTGCAAAAGCTGAAACTGCAGGGCTATTCGCTAGTGGGCTTGGAGCAGACGACCAACTCGGTCAGCATCTATGAATTCCTGTTTCCACGCAGGACCGCGTTAATCGTGGGGAATGAGCGACAGGGACTTACCGATGACGTGCTCACAGCCGTCGATCATGTCGTGGAGATCCCGGTGTACGGACTGCCGTTCGCCCATAATGTCGCCACGGCAACCGCGATTGCGCTGTATGAGTATTGCCGGCAGTTTCCCCACGGATGAATCATGCCCGTTACTTCGGCTGATATTTCGGGATGGTCGCGACAATTGTCGGATGTTGATGTGACGGTACGACGGGAGGCGGCGCGGCAGCTTGTGCGAGCGGGGTCTGCTGCCAGCCCAGCGGTATTGGCCCTAATCCAGGCTGTGGGTGACGCCGATGAAGAAGTGGCGACCCAATGCAGCGAATCCCTTGAGAATCTGGGTCCACCGAGTGCTGACGACTTGACGGACATGATTGTGCTGTTGAATCACGAAAACTCCGACTGCGGTTATTGGGTAGCGACGCTGGTGGGACGACTTGGAGTGCTAGGATCGCCGGCGGTGTCCGAGTTGTCTTCGGCTGTACGATCCCACGCAGCTCTCGCAGTGCGCGAGCGCGCGGCTTGGGCATTGGGCAAGATCGGACCGGCGGCGCAGGGGGCGCGGGAGACGCTGGAAGCCGCCAGTCGCTGTGACTCGCCTCGCCTAGCGCGACTGGCAAAGGAGTCGCTCGAGCGAATTGGCGGGTCGCCGGAATAGGGCCTAAGGGACGGTTTGGTAAATCGCGGGTCGATATCGAGGTGCCGGGATCGGTTTGCCTTTCGCTTTTGCGGTCGCCAACCAGGCGGCCTTAGCGATCTGCAATTCGCGCAACGCCTTTTCGGGCGTCGCGCCGCAAGCCGAACAGAAGTTCAAGTCTGGGACATCGGCCACGTAGCAGCCGTCTTCGGCGCTATAGAAAATGTTTATGTGGTAATCGGTCACTTGTCGTCTCCTAGCTCAAGATTGTGTTTTTCCACAAGGTTTAGGAATTGCTTGACCTGGTATGGCTTCGCCTTGCCTTTGACGTTTTGGATATTAATCAATTCATCAACTTCCGGGTGTTCGAAAATATGGTGGCTCCCACTAACGCGAGCTAAACGGAATCCAAATGCTTCGATCAATAATCGCAGTTCGTCGAACCGAACGTTCTTCGAACGCGAAAGCAGCTTCTTTAGGAGTTTCCGAGAGTTCATTTTGTCGCCGAAATAGGAACTACCGCACCATTTAGCAAAAGGCGTTGGCCAGCACGCGTTGGTCTCACGATTTGGAGCGCTTAGCGGTTTTTCCTTGCGGTTTTTTAGTTCGTGGTTTTGCACCAAGTTCCGCGAGACTCGTCTGATCAACCCACTCGTGCCGCAATCGGCTGTAATCGCCGCGAGTGATTTCGAACTGTTGGAGGAAACGGATCATACCGGCTCGTCCCAGCCGCTCGCGGAGTGCCGCTAGACCTTCCCGGCGGATTTCTTCAAGGGTTTGCGGCATCATCGATCTCCTTTTACTAGGCCAATGGATTCGCCACGCGTACATGCAGTTTTCGCTGGGATCGCCTCGCGATTCGGCACAAGCGGTCATCGCAACTCAACAAGTCATCGGCCTTCAATTGTTCCGCAGCTGCGACATTCAGTGTATCGGCGGGCTTGGTGCCAAGTTCTGGGCATTTTGCAGTCATTTCAAGGCATTTTTCAAGTTGAGCCGCATTTGCCGTTGCATTTCCTCATTACCGTTTTCGTAAATCTTGTTTAGTTGTGCGCCTAACGAATCGACTCTTAATTCTGCCTCTTTTCGTTGATCAGTTTCGTTCGTAAGTTGTAGCCTTAGAGTTTGCAGCTCTTCGCGAAGCCGCTCCACGCTAAGCAGCCATCCAAGCACAAGCCCTACTACGATCGCCCAGATAAATAACGATTGCAGCCTGAACTGCCATGGTCGCCACTGCTTCGCCTTGTCTTCGCCGCGTGACATGCCGGCATTGTAGCGAGAGGTGCCAATACCACTAAACCGCGAGTGCAACGTAGGCCAACTAATCCTAACCAATCAGGCGTGATTGGCTATTTCGGCTAGAAATCCACCGTCGCAACGCTAATAATCAAGGCGACTTGTGCCTACCTGGAGAACCCCATGCTACGAATCCTCGGATCGCCAAAGCGGGTATGCGGTGGAATGACTCGCCGCGAGATGCTGCGCGTTGGCGCGTTGGGATTCGCCGGTCTGGGGCTCGCCGATTTGTTGCGGCTTCGTGAAATGGCAGCGGCTGCCGGCGGGGACCGGCCACCGGCCTTTGGCCGTGCCAAGTCGGTGATTCTGATTCATCTGTATGGCGCACCGAGCCAGCTCGAATGGGTCGATCCTAAACCGGATGCTCCCGTCGAGGTGCGCGGCGAACTTGGCACGATTCCATCGTCGCTACCGGGTTGCCTCGTGGGGGAGTTGTTCCCGCACATGTCCAAGGTCATGGACAAGGTGACGGTGCTGCGGTCACTGACCCATCCCTACCCGATCCACGGCGTCGCTTTTGCCCTGACCGGAGCGTCGACCATTGATGTGGCCATGGAGTTGAGCCCGCACGATCCTCGGCATTGGCCGTATTTTGGCTCGGTCGTGGAATACGTCGAGCGGCGCAATCGAAGTGACTTTCCTGATGTTCCCTCCAACATCGCCCTGCCGTTCCGATTCAGCAGCCGGCGTAAGGGGGAAGTGCCACGTGCGGGTCCTTATGCCGCGTTTCTGGGGAGCGAATTCGATCCAGTCTGGACAGACTTCATTGGCACCGCCACGCGAGGCCATACCAAGACTCTGCAGGACATGGTCTACACCGATAATGACCCGTACATGGGAGTGGCCAACGATTGCCATTTCGTATTGCCAGCCGCCAGTGGCTTCCCGGCCGACGTCACGCTGGATCGTCTGGACCGTCGTCGGTCTCTGCTCAATCAGTTCAACGATGCACGGGCGAATTTGGATTCCTCGGTCGCCGGTGCGGTCTTATCGCGACATCAACAAGCAGCAATGTCGATCTTGGCTTCGGACAAACTTGGCGTCGCACTCGATGTTCGCCGTGAACCGGTCGAAACCCGCGAGTTGTACGGGGAAACGCTTTTCGGCCAATCGTGCCTCGCCGCTCGCCGTCTTGTCGAGGCCGGCTCTCGAGTGGTGTCGGTATTCTGGGACGAGTACGGTTTGGCTGGTACTGGCTGGGACACGCATTGGAACCATTATCCGCGCATGCGAGACGAGTTAAGTCCGGGATTTGATCGCGGCTGGTATGGTCTGATCACGGATCTTGACCGCCGTGGGTTGCTGGATGAAACGCTGGTGGTTTGCACGAGCGAGCATGGGCGCACCCCCAACTTGAACAAAGCACAAGGGGGAGGTCGCGATCATTGGTCGAACGTGTACTCGTCGATGCTGGCCGGCGGCGGATCTGCACGAGGTCGCATCGTGGGTGCGTCGGACAAACATGCGGCCGAAGTCGCCGAGACACCACTCAGCCCCAAGGATTTGCTGGCCACGATGTATCATCTGCTCGGCATCGACCACCACCAAATCATTCCCGACCGTTTCGGTCGCCCGTTACCCTTGGTCGAAGCCGATGTGATTTCACAAGCCATCGGCTGAAATGACAAACATCGTTTAACCGCAAACCGCAAGCGTGCGCTTTCAGTAGAGTCCGGGTGCCGGGGCAGAGCGTATCGATGCCCCCTAGCAGCGAATGTCTAAGGACTAAGCACTAATGAGTTAAACGAGTCAGGCAGATCCCTAGGAGAAACAATCATGCAACGTCGTGAGTTTCTATTGACGGGTGGAGCGGGTTTGGCACTCGCCGCGCAGGCGTATGCCGCGCCGGCCAAGGATGCGAAACCGCGGATCGGTTTGATTGGTTGTGGGTGGTACGGCAAGTGTGATTTGTTTCGATTGCTGCAGGTCGCGCCGATTGACGTCGTGTCCCTCTGCGATGTCGACAAAACCATACTTTCGGACGCGGCAGACATGGTTGCCACTCGACAAGCTTCGAAGGCAAAGCCCAGGACCTACGGCGACTACCGTGAGATGCTCAAGGAAAAAGACCTGGACATCGTGCTGATCGCCACGCCCGATCATTGGCACGCGCTGCCGATGATCGCCGCCGTGCAGGCCGGAGCGGATGTGTACGTTCAGAAACCGATTAGCGTCGACGTCGTCGAGGGGCAAGCGATGGTCGCGGCGGCGCGGAAGCACGGTCGGGTCGTGCAAGTTGGAACGCAACGCCGCAGCACGCCGCACCTGATCGAAGCCCGCGACACGATCCTACGACCGGGAAAACTCGGCCAGATCGGGCTTGTTGAAATCTACTGCTACTACCACATGCGGGCTCGAGAGAATCCACCCGATTCCACGCCGCCAGACAATCTCGATTACGAAATGTGGACGGGGCCGGCGCCACTGCGCCCCTATAACTCACTGGTCCATCCGCGACGTTGGCGGTCTTTCATGGAATACGGCAATGGCATCATCGGCGATATGTGCATCCACATGCTCGACATGGTGCGCTGGGCGTTGGATCTCGGTTGGCCGCGCAGCGTCAGTTCGGCGGGTGGGATCCTAATGGACAAACAGAGCAAGGCGAATATCACCGACACTCAAACCGCGACGTTTGAATTCGAGAACTTTCCCGTCGTCTGGCAACACCGCACGTGGGGTCACCCTGCCGATCCACAATACCCGTGGGGTGCGACCATCTACGGCGATAAGGGTACGCTGAAGTTGAGTGTGATGAGCTATGACTTCACACCGTTCGGCAAGGGAGAAGCGATCCACCGCGACGTGAAATACGAATTGGAGGAGTTCCCGGAGGACAAGACCGAGAAGGATCTGGAGAAGCACGTTGCCCCGGCGATCCGGGTTCACATGCGCGACTTCCTGGCGGCAATCCAATCGCGTGGCCGGCCGGTGGCGGATATTGAACAGGGATATATTTCCACGACGAGCTGCATTCTGGCCAACCTCTCGCAGAAACTTGGCCGGACATTGGCCTGGGAGGCAGCCAAGCAGCGCATTATCGATGACGAACAGGCGAATAAACTGCTTCGCCGAGCCTATCGTCCGCCATGGACGCATCCGGAGCCGAACGCTGTGTGATCTTGCTTGCTCGATAGGTTCAGGGTTTTTTTTCAGAGGCGACTTGTTCCAAAAGGTAACTTCTAGTCTTCATTTTTTACCCTCCATTTATAAACCGCCTCTTTTTCCAATCTGCAGGTCAGATTCCATTTGCCTAGGCGTCACCTCGGCGAATCCCTCCGGAAATAATTCCGAACTTCACGCGGTTCCGACGTTTCCGATATCATGCCGACGCCATGCCACGCGAAACCATCATCACCAGCCAGCCCGCCGACACCGATGAAGATCGGGATCTGCGTCCGCAGCGGATGCGGGACATGGTTGGTCAGCGCGACGTGCACGAGCGGCTGAAAATCGTCGTGGACGCCGCGCTGAAACGGGGTGAGCCGCTCGGGCATGTCCTGTTTGACGGTCCGCCGGGACTGGGCAAAACCACATTCGCGCGGTGCATTCCCAACGAACTTGGCGTCAGTATCCAGATGGCGATCGGCGCGGGTCTCAAGGCTCCCAAGGATTTGATTCCGTATCTCACGAATCTCCAAGAGCGGTCTGTGCTGTTCATCGACGAAATCCACCGCATTCCTCGGTCGGTCGAAGAGTATCTGTACACGGCCATGGAGGATTTTCGCATCGACATCGTTCTCGGCGAGGGAATTAGTGCTCGCACCCTGAATATGCCGCTCAAACCCTTCACATTGATCGGCGCGACGACCCGCGCCGGAATGCTATCCGCTCCGCTCCGTGATCGATTTCAAGTGCGCGAGCATCTGGGCTTCTATTCTCTGACGGAGCTGGTCGAGATTATCCGTCGAAACGCGAACAAGTTGGCAGTCGCATTGGATGCGGAGGCAGTGAGCGAAATCTCCGCGCGCAGCCGCGGCACACCCCGTGTCGCAAATCACCTGCTGCTGTGGGTGCGCGATTACGCTCAAACCCGCGCGAATGGCCACGGTACGCTCGAAGTGGTCCGCGACGCGTTGCAGATGCTCGGGGTCGATGTGCTGGGACTGGGGAAGCTGGAACGGAATTATCTCGATACGGTCATTCGCGTTTTCAGCGGCGGCCCGGTCGGGATCGAGGCCCTAGGCCATACGATGAACGTATCGATCGATACGCTGGAAGATGAAGTCGAACCGTTCCTGCTGCGCAGCGAATTGATTATCCGTTCGCCACGCGGCCGGATGGTGACCGCCAAGGGGTTCAATCATTTGCAGCTCAACCCGGCCGATCCAACAGGACAGAAGAAGCTCTTTGAGTGACTGCTAGCATTCATCGACCTTGACCCGTTCCGCCGGCGGGAATATCGTCCGCACCCTCGGTCTTATCGCAGAGCCCGTTCGTGGCCCGC